>JBDTSV010000073.1:0-19686 GCA_039930985.1 Pseudomonadota bacterium | reverse complement strand
CGCGCCCGGGAAGTATCCCGAGGACCTGCTCGATCTCAACCCGTATCACACGACGCCCACGCTCATCGATCGCGATCTCGTGCTCTATGACTCCCGCGTGATCATGGAATACCTCGACGAGCGTTTCCCGCACCCGCCACTCATGCCGGTGGATCCAGTGTCGCGCGCGCGTGCGCGCCTGGCGCTCTATCAGATCGAACACGACTGGTACGACCTGGCGCGCAAGATAGACGCGCCCGGTACCAACAAGGACCTGCCGCAGTTGCGCAAAGTGTTGCGCGACAACGTGCTCGTCAGCGCCGACCTCTTCAAGCTCAAGCCGTTTTTCCTGTCCGATGAGTTCTCGATGGTGGACGCGAGCATTGCGCCCATTCTGTGGCGCCTGCCGCGCTACGAGATCGACCTGCCGCCACAGGCGCAACCCATCCTGAAATACGCGAGCACCATCTTTTCACGGCCCGCGTTCCGCGCCAGCCTGTCGGAGAGCGAGCGGGAGATGCGGCTCGCATGAACGCCGGAGTGCGCAATTCCAAGCGCCCGTATCTGATTCGCGCCATGCATGGCTGGATGATGGACAACGGCGAAACGCCGCATGTCATCGTCGACGCCGAGAAGCCCGGCGTGGAAGTGCCGCGTGCCTACGTCAAAGACGGCAAGGTGGTGCTCAACCTGTCGTCTACCGCGACGCAGCGACTGGTGATGGGCAACGATTGGATCGAATTCGAAGCCCGCTTCGCGGGCGTTGTGCACCACGTGCGCATTCCCGTGAGCACCGTGCTCGGCATCTACGCTCGCGAAACCGGCGAGGGCATGGTGTTCTCCGAGCAGGACCTGGGGCCGGAACCACCGGTGAAACCCACGCCGCCCGAAGACGGCAGTCGGCGCCCGCAGCTCAAAGTGGTCAAGTAGCTAGGACGCCGTCGGTTCGGTGGCGAGATGCACCACGTTCATCACGCGGTGACGCGACTTCCATACGTCTTCCAGTGCCGCCTCGACATTGTTGCCCGCCAACTGCACCACGCATACCGGTGGATCGTGGCGCGGCAGCGCCATGAAGCTGGTCACGCGCATGTCGCGGCGGCGGGCGATGTCGGCGACCAGGGGCAGTACGTCTTCACCCGCGCTCAACGAAAAGGTGATGCGAATGGCCCGATCTGGCGCTTCGAACACCTCGACCATGGCGCGAAAGATGTCCGACTCGGTGATGATTCCGACCAACAGATGCTGGCTCACTACTGGCAACGCGCCGATCTTGTGATCGCGCATGAGGCGCGCGGCGGATTCGATCGGCGCATCGGGTGCGGTGACATACGGATCGCGCGCCATGAGATCCGTCGCGGTTACGCGGCTGCCACCGGCGGCCGCCTCGATGGCCGCGACCCCATCGGCGGCATTGACCGCGAACGGATTGATGCTCGCCGGGAAGGCGTGCAGCACGTTCGAATGCGTGACGATGCCGAGCAGGCGCAGACCTTCCGCCGAGGAGTTCACAACCGGAAGGCGGCGGATTTTCAGGCGCGCCATGCGCGTGGCGATTTCGGCGAGGGTTGCCGAGGGCGTGACCGTCTCGAGCTGGCGCGTCATCCACATGCTCACGAACACGGCCGGGGTTCCTCAGGCGCACGCGCGCAATACTGTGGCGCGCGGCGGGTTCATGTCTTGCTGGCGCGGGGCGCCGCGAGCTTGGCGAGGGCTGACTGGTACACGGGCGTTGCTTCGCGGAAGTCAGACACCGTGGTGCCAAGATCGCGTGCCAGGCCATCGGCGATGCCGTAGATCCATCCGTGCACCGACAGTTCCTGGCCGCGCTCCCACGCGTCGCGCGCGATGGTGGTCTGGCAGACGTTGGCCACCTGCTCGACTACGTTCAGCTCGCACAGCCGGTCGGATGCGGCGGCTTCGCTGCTGCAGCCGGCGAGTGCGTGTTCATGTTTCTCGTGGACGTCCTGCACGTGGCGCAGCCAGTTGTCGGCGAGGCCGACACGCGAGCGGCGCATGGCCGCCTGCACGCCGCTGCAGCCATAGTGGCCGACGACGATGATGTGCTTGACCGTGAGGATGTCGACCGCGAACTGCATGACCGACAGGCAGTTGAGATCCGTGTGCACCACCATGTTGGCGAGATTGCGATGGACGAAAATGTCACCCGGCAGCAGTCCCACGATCTGGTTGGCGGGCACGCGGCTGTCAGCGCAGCCAATCCACAAGTAGGTGGGCGACTGCTGGCGTGAGAGCTTGGCGAAAAACTCCGGGTCCTGACGGCGAATTCGTTCGGACCATTCCTGGTTGTTTCTGAACAGATCGTCGAGCGTGCGCATGTGGGCGCGACCTTAAACGTCCACGCACGGTTTGGCAAAAGGCACGCCATGACTGGGACTCCCGCCGGGGCGCGCAGGTCATCGAGCCGCTCCCCGTCCTCATGCATAGAACGCGTGTTTGAGCCACTCCACGGCGCCGTCGCGTACCACGATCACGTCGAACCGTACGCGGCAGTCACGCAATTCGCGGTGACTCTGCAGGAGCAATGCGGTGGTGGCGGCGATGCGCCGTTGTTTGCCGCGGCTGACGCTTGCCGCAGCGCCGCCAAATCGTTCGCTGGCGCGCGTGCGCACTTCGGCTACGACCAGCAGATCGCCCGCGCGCGCCACCACATCGAGTTCGCCCACACGCCGCAGGAAGTTGCGCGTGACGATGGTGAAGCCCTGCGATTCGAGAAATGCGGCCGCGCTGTTTTCAGCCAGCGTGCCGGTCTGACGGCGGTCCATGCCATCGCTCCGGGAAGATCGAGCGGGTTTTCTACCTCGTGCCGGTTGCCGCAGCGGAGTCGACGCGATCGAGAGGCGCTGGCAAGCCGCCCTTGATACGAGTCCACTGGAGCTCACGGTGCACGCGTCCTTGCGCGTCGATGGATAGCGTGCCGGTGAGCCCTTCGGGATTCACGCCGGCACCACGCTGCAGCGAAGCGGCAATGCGGAAGGCGTCGTAGCCGAAAGCAAACAACCGGCCGCGACGAGCGACGGAATCGCCGAACGCCTGCCGCGCCGCTTCACGAACGTCGCCCGACAATCCGTCATTGCCTAACATCCACGGCATGTCCGGGAACATGATGCCGTCGATTTCCTGGTTCGCCGTCGGGTGTGGCTCATAGGCGTCCCCCAACGTGTAGGTTGGAATGTCACCGGCCAGGTTGAAGCGCAATTGCGGCCGCAGCAGTCGGGCGGAACCAGGCGAGCTCGGGGCGAAAATGAACTGGATGTCCGGGCGACGGCGCGGCTCGAACTCGAGCTTCTGTCCGATGGTTGCCTGGATGCGCTGCTGGCGTACGCGACTGTCGTCGGTGCGCAGCACCTGGGTGATGCTGTCAGTGAAGTCGGTTCGCGCGGCCGTACCGAAGGTGGCCTGGCCGAGCACGTAACCGCCCGCGGAGCGCAATTCTTCGTCGAATGCGGCGGCTACGCGCGCGCCCCAGTCGCCCTCCGGCGCGAGCACCACGCCGCGTCGGCGGCCGGAAGCGCCGATGTAACGTGCCACGGCACGCGCGTCGTCCTCGGGTGAAAGCGCGAACTGGAAATAGTGCTCAGGCGTCGGCCGGTCCGCTGGCAGAAAATTGAGCGCCAGTATCGGCGGGCGCGTGGTCAGGAGATCGGCGGTGGCGACGACTTCGGCGCGCGTCAGCGGGCCGACGATGAACTCGGCGCCGGCTGCGACAGCACTTGCAACGGTGTCGGCCATGGATCCCACGTCCGTGTCATAGACGCGCAGCCGCGGACGCGAGGCGGCGGGCAACTGGTAGTAAGCCGTCATGAAGCCATCGCGGATCTGCCCGGCTTGTTCGGCGGTGCGTCCGCTGAGCGGCAACATCAGTGCCAGGTGTGGCGCCACTTCCAGCTTGGACTGCGATTCGGGTATGCCGACACCCGGTTCACCGGATAGCGCGGCGAGCGCCGGATGAGAAGGGAAACGCGCGCGGAACGCGGCTAACATCGTGGCGCCGCGCGTGGGATTGCGGGAGTTGTCGAGCGCGACTGCGGCAGCCTCGAGCCAGCCGCGCACGATGGAGTCACTGCCGGGTGGAGGTGTGAGCGACACGCCGCGCTCGGCAGCGCCACGCAACTGCGCCAGCAATTCGGTGCGCGCGACCCCTGCATCGCCCGGACCGACGAGCCGTTCACGCGACTGCTCGGACCGAATGCCGTCGAGCAGATGACCGGTGGCAATGGCGACCTGCTGCCTCGTCTCGTAGTAGCGCGATGCCGCCGGTGGTGCGGTGGGCGTCTGCATGCTGCTGACTTCGCGCCAGGCCTCGTCGCCGCGGCCTTGCGCGACGGAAGACTGAATGCGCAACAGGCTTTGCTCGAGCGCCTGCTGCTGTGTGAGCCCCGGTGGCAGCAGCGCGAGTTCGCGGTCCGCATCCGCGGCACGGCCCGCTGCGAGCCACGCGCGCACGGCGCGCAGGCGGAACTCCGCGCTGTCGGAACCGGTGGTCTCGGCTGCCAGGCGTGCGTAGACAGCGGCGGCGGCGGCATGATCGCCAGCGCGAGTAAGCTGTTCGGCGCGGTCGACGCTCGGCGGGCCACCGCGACGCGGCGTGGACGGGCATCCTGTGAGCACCAGCACCAGCGCGATGACGGCGAAAAGTGCGAATGTCCGTCCCGGTCCTTTCTCGAGGGCTTTCTTAGCCGTCATACGTCGAATAGCCTTCATGAATGCCTGGGCGTCCCGGCGCGGGGGAGAATTATAGTGGCAGCGAACTTGGGGCGTCTTGCGGTGATCTCGACGCCCATCGGCAATCTTGGCGATCTTTCGCCACGCGCGCGTGACGAGCTCGCGGCCGCCGAGCTGATTGCGGCGGAAGATACGCGCCGGACAGGGCAATTGCTGACAACGCTTGGGTTGTCGCGGCCGCTGGTGTCGCTGCATGAACACAATGAGCGTGAGCGCATCGATGAGTTGCTGGAGAAGCTGCGGGCCGGCGCACGCATAGCCCTGGTGAGCGATGCTGGCACGCCGCTGCTTTCGGATCCTGGCTTCGAGCTGGTGCGGCGCGTCAGCCAGGAAGGCATGAGTGTCGTGGCGGTGCCGGGCCCTTCGGCCATCACCGCGGCGCTGAGCATCGCCGGGCTTCCGACCGAACGCTTTTCATTCGAGGGATTTCTGCCGGCACGCCTCGCTGAACGGCGGGCGCGCATTGCCGAGCTGTCGCGGGAACCGCGCACGCTGGTGTTCTTCGAAGCGCCACATCGAATTGCCGAATCACTCGAAGACCTGGCCGCCGGATTTGGCGCGACGCGCCGCGCGGCGGTGGCGCGCGAGCTCACCAAGGTTTTCGAAACCGTGTATCGCGGCACGCTCGCCGGCCTCGCGACGCAGGCCCGCGGCGACGCGAATTTCTCGCGCGGCGAGATCACGGTG
The DNA here is from genome assembly GCA_039930985.1 of Pseudomonadota bacterium. Taxonomy (GTDB): domain Bacteria; phylum Pseudomonadota; class Gammaproteobacteria; order Steroidobacterales; family Steroidobacteraceae; genus CADEED01. Next base: position 14,274 of record JBDTSV010000073.1, on the reverse strand, counting down.
GTGGTGGAAGGCGCGCCTCGTGTCGATGCTGGCCACGCGCCACGCGAACAACTCGACGCCACGTTGACCGTGTTGCTGACTGAACTGGCGCCGAGCAAGGCGGCGGCGCTGGCGGCCCGGCTGACCGGCGCCAAGCGCAACGAGGCCTACGCCCGTGCGCTCGAGCTGGCAAAAAACCCGAAATAACCGGGCGAGTCGTGCACTAACAACTTGAGCGCGTGGTGACATGCCGCTATGGTGCGCGCGGAGTCGGCCGGACGGTCGCTGCATTTCTCGCGAAATGTGGAGGAAAGTCCGGGCTCCCGTGGACAAGGTGCCAGGTAACGCCTGGGCGGCGTGAGCCGACGGAAAGTGCAACAGAAAACAAACCGCCTAAGCGTCAGCAATGATGCCGGTAAGGGTGAAACGGTGCGGTAAGAGCGCACCGCGTCGGTGGCAACATTCGACGGCACGGCAAACCCCACCTGGAGCAAGGCCAAATAGGGAAGTCGCCACGCAAGTGGCAGCGGGTGTCCCCCTGCGCTTCCGGGTAGGCCGCTTGAAGTCGCCGGTGACGGCGATTCCAGAGGAATGATCGTCCTCGACAGAACCCGGCTTACAGGCCGACTCCTTCTTTTGTTAGTTAGCTGGCGGACTGGTAGCCGCCTAACAACTCGCGGTTGTTAGATACGCGCGCGCCGGCCCGGGCGGCACCTTGCCGTCCTTCACCGGTGGGTGGCGATGGATGCCGAACCCGTGGATCTCGTGGTAGCCTCTGGATCAATACCATCCGATACGGCACAATTAATCCATTAGTGGTTCAAAAGGCCTTGGGGCGACAGGTCTGGCAGGCATCCAGCTCCCAAGTTCGTGACCTACTGTATGAACTTGCGATTACAAGCCACTGATCGGTAAGAGCCTGGCTATGGGCGGATTGCGTCGCGACAACCCAAATTCGACGTAAGTGACTGTCGGCACGGGAAAATTTTGTGACTTAATTCTTGACCGCGCCCTCTGCCATTCCTATAGTGGCGGCAAGTGGGAAAAAGTGGGGAGAAATGGGCTTAAGTCGCCTGTCCATGCATGTTTCGCGGTGCAGCAAAAGTTTCCTTGGACGACAAGGGCCGGATGGTTCTGCCCACCCGGTATCGGGAGCACGCGCTCGAAAGAAGCCAGGGAAAACTGGTTGTCACGGTGGACCGGGATCAATGCCTTCTCCTTTACCCCTTGCCCGACTGGGAACAGATCGAGCGCAAGTTGATGAGCCTGCCGTCCCTGCATGCGCAGGCGCGCCGGCTGCAACGACTGATGGTGGGTCACGCGACCGAGCTGGATCTGGACGCACATGGACGATTGTTGCTGCCGGCCGAGTTGCGCGAGTTCGCGCTGCTCGAGCGGCGCGGAATGCTGGTCGGTCAGGGCAACCGCTGCGAGTTGTGGGAAGAGGGCCGCTGGAACGAGCGCCGCAACCTGTGGCTTTCGAACGAAGCGGCCGAGACCGGACTCGCAGCAGAACTGGATTCGCTGACATTGTGAATTCCGGCGCGCAAGCGCCGGTAGTTAGATTTGATTTGATGACGATCCGTCGTGAATGCGACGGTGGACGATCATGGGGTGGGGCGTCAGGCCGCGAAGCGGCTGACGTCCATGTGGCAAAGGTGTTTGAAAACGGGGGCGGACTGACAGCCGCTTGACAGGAGCCAGTGGTTTGAACGCACACATTCCGGTGCTTGCCCGGGAAGCGTTCGAAGCCCTCGCTGTGCAGGCGGACGGCCTATATATAGATGCGACGTTCGGGCGCGGCGGTCATACGGCACTCATCCTCGGGGCACTCGGTCCCGAAGGGCGTGTGCTCGCGTTCGACCGCGACCCGGCGGCCATCGAGGCCGGCCACCGCCGTTTTCCCGACGAAGTGCGGCTTGCGCTCGTCGGCGCGCCGTTTGCCGATATCGCCGCGCGCGTGCCGGGGCTCGTTTCGAGCCGGGCCGTGCGCGGCATCTTGTTCGACCTCGGCGTCTCTTCGCCGCAGCTCGACGACCCCGCACGCGGTTTCAGCTTCCGGGCGGACGGCCCGCTCGACATGCGCATGGATCCGACGAGCGGCGAACCGGTTTCCGCATGGCTCGCGCGAGCGGGCGAGCCTGAGATTCGCGAGGTGATCGCGACACTGGGCGAAGAACGTTTCGCACGCCGCATCGCCGCGGACATCGTTGCCGTACGCACCAAACAACCGCTGACGCGCACCGCGGAACTAGCCGCGCTGGTGGCGCGCTCGGTGCGCATTCGTGAACCCGGCAGGAATCCGGCGACCCGTACCTTCCAGGCGCTGCGCATGCACGTCAACGACGAGCTCGGCCAGCTGCGCCGCGCGCTCGCCGGTGCGCTCGAGTTGTTAGCCGTGGGCGGTCGCCTGGCGGTCATCAGCTTTCACTCGCTCGAGGACCGCATCGCCAAGCAGTTCATCCAAGGCCACTCGACCGTCGACCCGGTATTCGCCGGACTGCCGCTGATTCCCGACGCTGCGCAGCCGCGCCTGCGGCGCATTGGCTCCAAGGTGCGCGCCGGCGCTGCGGAGCTCGCCGCGAATCCGCGCGCCCGTTCGAGCGTGCTGCGCATCGCCGAGAAGCTGCGTTAGATGCCGGCGCCGTCCAACAGGCTGCTGATCCTGGCGATCCCGCTGCTGTGGGCGGCGGCGCTTGCCTCCGCCGCCGGGGCTATCTACTCCAAGCACCGCGCGCGCGAGTTGTTCGTCGAGCTCGAGCGGCTCAACGTGAAACGCGACAACCTGGAGATCGAGTGGGGCCAGCTGCAGCTCGAGCAGAGCGCCTGGTCGACGCACGCGTTCGTGGAGAACGTGGCCGGCACCAAGCTCAAGATGGGCATGCCGAAACCCGTGGACATCGAGCTGGTGTCGCCGTGAAAGTCTTCTCGGGCAAACGCCGCGAGCCACGCGGTCGCGGTGACGGCAGTTCCACGGCCGCGCGCGACGATCCGCGCAGCTTCCGCTGGCGCGCTAACTTCGTCCTGGGAATTCTGGTGTGCGCCGCGCTTGGCCTCGTATGGCGCGCGGTGGAGCTGCAACTCAAGGATCACAAGTTCCTGGCCGGGCAGGGCGATGCCCGCTTTTCGCGCGTGGCCGAGATCACCGCCACACGCGGCACCATCACCGATCGCTACGGCGAGCCGCTCGCGGTGTCGACGCCGGTCGATTCGGTGTGGGCGAATCCGAAGGAGCTGGCGCTGGCGAGCGACCAGCTGCCACGCCTCGCCAAGGCCCTCAAGCGCGACAAGAACGAGCTCGCGCGCCGCCTCACTTCGAATCTCGATCGCGAGTTTCTCTATCTCGCGCGCCACATGCAGCCCGCCGAGGCGCAGAAGATCCGCGCGCTGGAGATTCCCGGCGTCTACCTGATGCGCGAGTACCGGCGTTACTACCCGGCGGGTGAAGTGGCGGGGCATGTCATCGGCTTCACCAGTGTCGATGACGAAGGTCAGGAAGGTCTCGAGCTCGCATTCGATCACTGGCTGGCCGGTGAAGACGGCGCGAAGCGCGTGATCCAGGATCGCTACGGCAAGATCGTGCAGAACGTCGAAGAGATCCGCGCGATGCGCCCCGGGCGCAATCTCGTATTGTCCATCGATCTGCGCATCCAGTACCTGGCCTATCGCGAACTGAAAGCCGCGATCCGCGATCAGCGCGCCAAGTCCGGTTCGGTGATCGTGCTCGATGTGGCCACCGGCGAAGTGCTGGCGATGGTCAACCAGCCTACCTACAACCCGAACGATCGAGACCAGATCAAGGCGAAGATGTACCGCAACCGCGCGGTCACCGACATCGTCGAGCCCGGCTCGTCGATCAAGCCGTTCGTGGTGGCCGCGGGGCTCGCCTCCGGGCGTTTCGACGACCACAGCATCATCGACACCAACCCGGGCTATGTGAAAGTCGGTGCCAAACTACTCGAGGATCCGCACAATCTCGGCGCGATCGATCTGGCGACGATTCTTGCCAAAAGCTCCAATGTCGGCATGACCAAGGTGGCGCTGGCGCTCGAGCCAGCGCAGATGTACGGCACGCTCACCAACCTGGGTTTTGGCCAGGTCACCACGTCCGGCTATCCGGGTGAGTCGGCCGGACTGCTGCCTCACTACTCGCACTGGCGCCCGGTCGGCATCTCGTCGATGTCGCGCGGCTACGGACTGTCGATCACGCCGTTGCAGCTCGCGCATGCCTACGCGACAGTTGCCGCCTACGGAGTGGCCCGCCCCATTTCATTCCTGCGCGTCGAGAACGCGCCCGAGGGTCAGCGCGCGCTCGACGACCGCGTGGCGCGCACGCTGATCCACCTGCTCGAGGCGGTGGTCTCGCCCGATGGCGGCGGCAAACACGCCGCCATCCCGGGCTACACCGTCGCTGGCAAGACTGGCACGGCCTGGAAGGCAACCGCCGGCGGCTACGCCACCGACCGGTATCTCGCGGTATTCGGCGGCGTGGCGCCAGCCAGCAATCCGCGTCTCGCCGCGGTGGTGATCATCGACGAGCCGGGTGCCGGCAAGTACTACGGTGGCGATGTCGCCGCGCCCGTTTTCTCGGGTGTGGTCGGTGGCGCGCTGCGTCTGCTCGCGGTACCGCCTGATGCGCCGGTGCGCGATGACAGCGAACCCGCGCGACAGGTGGCGACGCGATGATCGCGCCCACCGGTACGACCCAGAGCCTCGCGCGGCTGCTGGCTGGCATCGCTGAATTGCCGCGTGACGTGGCGGTCAACGATCTGACGCAGGACGGCCGCGCCGCGCGCCCCGGCAGCGCGTTTCTCGCGGTGCATGGCCGCAGCGAACACGGCCTCAAATATGCGCCGCAGGCGGTCGCCAACGGCGCGCGCGCGGTGTTGTGGGAGCCGGCGCCGGTGGCGGTGATCCCGGACCTTCCCTCGGAGATCCTGGTCGCGCCCGTACCGCGCCTGCGCGAACACGCCAGCCTGATCGCCGATCGCTTTTTCGGCTCGCCCTCGGCGCGCCTCGCCGTGGCCGGGATCACCGGCACCAACGGCAAGACCACCTGCGCCTATCTACTTGCGCAGGCGCTGGAATCGACCGGCCGGCCCACCGCCTACATGGGCACCATCGGCACCGGCCGTCCGAACCGGCTCACCGCGAGCACGCTTACTACCGGCGATGCCATCACCGTGCAGCGCACGCTGGAGCTGCTGCGCGCCGGCGGCGCCGCCAGCGTCGCCATGGAAGTCTCGTCGCACGCACTCGACCAGGCGCGCGTCGGTGCCGTGCGCTTCAAGACCGCGGTGTTCACCAATCTGACGCGCGATCATCTCGACTATCACGGCACCATGGACCGCTACGGCGCGGCCAAGGCCCGGCTGTTCATGCGCGAAGACCTGATGTCGCGCGTGATCAACGTCGACGACGCGTTCGGCCGCCAGCTCGCCATCGACCCGTTCGGGCGCGGCCGCCTGGTTGTGACCACCCGCGGCCATCAGTCGCAGGCGCGCGGCGCCGCCGGTTTCGTTCGCGCGACGCAAGTGACGCTGTCGAGGCGCGGCATCGAGCTCGAGTTCGATTCGAGCTGGGGTGCCGGCGCACTGGTCTGTCCGCTGGTCGGCGACTTCAACGTCGACAATCTGCTGACCGTCATCGCGATTCTGCTCGACTGGGATCTCACGCTTGCTCAGGTCATCGACGTGCTCACCCGAGTGCGCGCCGCGCCCGGGCGCATGGAGACCTTCGGCGGCGGGCAGTCGCCGCTCGCGGTGGTCGACTATGCGCACACGCCCGACGCACTGCGCAAGGCGCTGGCGGCGGCTCGCGCGCATTGCGCCGGCCGGTTGAGGCTCGTTTTCGGCTGCGGCGGCGATCGCGATGCCGGCAAGCGTCCGATGATGGGTGAGATCGCGGCCGAACTCGCCGACGATATCGTGATCACCGATGACAATCCGCGCACCGAGTCGCCGCAGGCGATCGCGGCGGACATCGCTGCCGGCATACCGGCCGGCAAACCGTTTCGTATCGAGCTCGATCGCGGCCGCGCGATCCGCGACTCGCTGACCGATGCGGCGGCCAGTGACGTCGTGCTCATCGCCGGCAAAGGTCACGAGAACTACCAGATCTACGGTGCCGAGCGCCGCGACTTCAGCGATCAGAAAACCGTGGCGGCCACGCTTGCCACGCGTGCCGGCGGTGCCGCGTGAACCGCACGCTCGCGCAGTTCGCGCAATCGTGCGCCGGGACGCTGGTGGGCGCCGACCGCGGCTATGCCGGCGTGTCCACCGACACCCGCACGCTGAAGGCCGGCGACCTGTTCGTCGCGCTGCGCGGACCACGATTCAACGCCAACGATTTCGTGCTGGCCGCCGAGGCCGCGGGCGCGGCCGGGGCGGTGGTCGATACCCGCGTCGAGCGGCCATTGCCGCAGATCGTGGTCGGGGATACGCAGGCTGCTCTAACTACCTCGGCGGCCGCGTGGCGCAGCGGATTTTCCCTGCCGGTGGTCGGTGTGGCCGGCAGCAACGGCAAGACCACGGTCAAGGAAATGACCGCGGCCATTCTCGAGCGCGCCGGCAAGACGCTGGCGACGCGCGGCAACCTCAACAATCATATCGGCGTGCCGCTCACGCTGCATCGCCTCGATGCCGCGGACCGATACGCGGTGGTGGAGATCGGCGCCAATCGCGCCGGTGAAGTCGCCGACCTGGTAAAGCTCGCGCGTCCGACCGTGGGCCTGATCACCAACGCGGGTGCCGAGCACCTCGAAGGATTCGGCAGTCTCGAAGGCGTGGCGCGCGCCGAGGGCGAGATGGTTGCCGGCCTGGATCCAGCGGCTACCGCGGTCATCAATGCCGACGATGAGTTCGCGGCGCTGTGGCGCGACATGGCGCGCGGCCCGGTGCTGACGTTTGGTGTGGCGAAGCCCGCGGACTTTTCCGCGAGCGACCTTCATACGGCGATCGACGGCGGCGGTTTCGTCACGCGCTTCAAGCTGCGCGCTCCGCAAGGCGTCATGCCGATCGAGTTGCATCTGGCCGGCGCCCACAACGTGCTGAACGCGCTGTGCGCCGCGGCCGCCGCCAGCGCGGCCGGCGCGTCGCTCGACCAGGTGCGTTCGGGCCTTGCCACAATGCGCCCGGTTCCGGGCCGATTGCAGTTCAAAACCGCGCCGAGTGGCGCCTGGATCGTCGACGACTCTTACAACGCCAACCCGAGTTCCATGAAGGCCGGGATCGAGGTGCTCGCAAGTGTGGACGCACGGCGCTGGCTGGTGATGGGCGACATGGGTGAGCTCGGAAGCTTTGCCGATGCCAGCCACGGTGAGATCGGGCGCTTCGCGCGTAATCACCGGATCGACCGCCTGTTCGCCACCGGCAAGCTGTCGCAGCTCGCGGTCGAGGCGTTCGGCTCGGGCGGCGCCTGGTTCTCGGACACCGAGGCGCTGGCGCGCGCGGTGAATGCCGAGCTCACGCGCGAAGTGTGCGTGCTGGTGAAAGGTTCGCGCTCGAACCGTCTGGAGCGCGTGGTCGAGGCTCTGCTCGGCAATGGTTCGTCGGGCGGTTCGTCACACGCAGCTCACTAGGTATCCATGCTCTACTGGCTCGCCAAACTACTCACGCCTCACTACTCGGGATTCAACGTCTTCTCGTATCTCACCCTGCGCGCCATCTTCGCGGTGATCACCGGGCTCGCGCTCGGCCTGCTGCTGGGCCCGTGGATGATCGAGAAGCTGAGGTTCGGCAAGGTCGGTCAAGTGGTGCGCGACGACGGCCCGAAGAGCCACTTCTCCAAGGCTGGCACGCCGACCATGGGCGGCATGCTCATCCTCATCGCGATCTTTGCGAGCACGCTGCTGTGGGCCGACCTGTCGAACCGCTTCGTCTGGGTGGTGCTCGGCGTGACGTTCACGTTCGGGCTCATCGGGTTCTGGGACGACTACCTGAAGCTCGCCAAGAAAAACCCCAAGGGATTGATCGCGCGCTACAAGTATTCCTGGCAGTCGCTGTTCGGTCTGGCCGCCGGCATCTTCCTTTTCTACACGGCAAAGACGCCTGCGGAAACCACGCTGTTCCTGCCATTCTTCAAGAACTTCGCGCTGCCGCTCGGCGCGTTCGCGTTCGTCACGTTGTCGTATCTGATGATCGTCGGCATGAGCAACGCGGTGAATCTCACCGACGGCCTCGATGGGCTGGCGATCATGCCGTCGGTCATGATCGGCGGTGCGCTCGGGGTATTCGCGTATGCCAGTGGCAATGCGAATTTCGTCTCCTACCTAGCGATCCCGGCGGTTCCGGGCGCCGGCGAACTCATCATTTTCTGCGCAGCACTGGTCGGTTCCGGGCTCGGTTTCCTGTGGTTCAACACTTACCCGGCGCAGGTGTTCATGGGCGACATCGGCGCGCTCGCCCTTGGCGCGGCGCTCGGCACGATTGCCGTGATCGTGCGGCAGGAACTCGTGGTGCTCATCATGGGCGGCATCTTCGTGCTCGAGACCGCGTCGGTAATCTTGCAGGTGATCTCCTTCAAGACCACCGGCAAGCGCATTTTCCGCATGGCGCCTATCCACCACCACTTCGAGCTCAAAGGCTGGGCGGAACCGAAGGTGATTGTGCGCTTCTGGATCATCACCTTCATCCTGGTGCTCGCGGGCCTCGCGACGCTGAAGCTGCGATGACCGACGCCGTACCAACCGCCCGAAGCGCCGCCAAGAACGCGGTAATTGTCGGCATGGGACGCACCGGCCTCTCGGTTGCGCGTCATTTGCAGCGCTGCGGCTATCGAATTTCGTTGACCGACAGCCGCGAACAACCGCCGGAACTCGCCGGAGTCCAGGCGCTCGGGGCGGGCATCGTCACGCGCACCGGGGGTTTCGACCTCAGGCTGCTGGAACAGGCGGACATGGTCGTCACCTCTCCCGGCGTGCCGCTCGACGATCCGTTCTTCACGCAGGCGCGCGCCCGCGGCCTCGACATCGTCGGGGACATCGAACTGTTCGCGCGCGCCGCGGACGCGCCGGTCGTCGGCATCACCGGCACCAACGGCAAGAGCACGGTGACCACCTTGTTAGGCCGTATGGTTGAGCGCGCCGGCGTGCGTGTGCGCGTCGGCGGCAATCTCGGCCAGCCGGCGCTCGACCTGCTGGACCGTGGTCCCGTGGACCTGTACGTGCTCGAGCTGTCCTCGTTCCAGCTCGACACCACGCACTTGCTCAAGCTCAAGGCGGCGGTGGTGCTCAACCTGTCAGCCGATCACATGGATCGCTACGCCACGCTGCGGCAGTACGCCGACTCCAAGGCGCGAATCTTCGCCAACAGCGAGATGGCCGTGGTCAATGCCGATGAACCCGAAGTGCTGCGCATGCCGCGCGCCGGGCAGCGCGTGGTTTCCTTCAGCGTGAATTCGGCCCAGGCCGACTTCTCGCTGCTGACGCCGCCGCAGGGCGAAGGGCCGTGGCTGGCACGGCGCGGGTCGGCGCTGCTGCCATTGACGGCGCTCAAGATTTCCGGGCGCCACAATGCCGCTAACGCGCTCGCGACGCTGGCGCTCGGCGACGCGCTGCGCCTGCCGCTGGCGCCGATGATCGACGAGCTGCGCGAGTTCACCGGTCTGCCGCACCGCTCGCAGTGGGTGGCGGATATCAATGGCGTCCGTTACATCAACGATTCCAAGGGCACGAACGTTGGCGCCACGCTGGCGGCGGTCCACGGGCTTGCCGGCCCGCTGGTCGTGATCGCCGGCGGCGATGGCAAGGGCCAGGATTTCACGCCGCTCGCCGCGGCGTTTCGCGGCAAGGTGCGCACCGCCGTGTTGTTGGGCCGTGACGCCGGGCTCATCGAGACGGCGCTCACCGGCATCTGCCACATCGCGCGCGTGGCAAACATGCAGGAAGCGGTGCGCGCCGCCGCGCGGTTCGCCAAGCCTGCCGACACCGTGCTGCTGTCACCGGCCTGTTCGAGTCTCGACATGTTTCGCGACTACGCGCAGCGCGGCAACCAATTCGCGGCCGCGGTACAGGCGCTGTCATGAGTACTCGCGCGAAAGGCCTGCACATCGACTCGGTGGCGCTCTCGCTGGTCGCCGCCATCGTGCTGCTCGGCCTCATCATGGTCACCTCGGCGTCGATCTCGATCGCGAGCAAGGAGTCCGGCGACGCCTTCTCCTACCTGGAACGTCAGCTGGTGTTGTGCGTGATCGGATTCGTGCTTGCGGCCCTGGTGTTCTGCATTCGCACGGAATACCTCGAGAAGATGGCGGGGCCTTTGCTGATCGGCGCGATCGTGCTGTTGTTCATCGTGCTCATCCCCGGACTGGGTCACGTGGTGAACGGCAGCCGGCGCTGGATTCGCCTGCTCGGTTTCAACTTCCAGGCATCGGAGTTGGCGCGCGTCCTCACGCTCATTTTCATCGCCAGCTACGCAGTGCGGCGCGAGGACGAGTTGCGCAACACGCCGCTCGGACTGATCAAGCCCATCGGTTTGCTGGTGTTCATGGCATTGCTGCTGCTCGCCGAACCGGACTTCGGTGCCGCATCGGTGTTGTTCGTCACCGGTTTTGGCATCCTGTTCATCGCCGGTGCGCGCCTGCGCTACGTATTGCTGGCGGCGGCGGGCGGCGCCGGCGCCATGGCGTTGCTGGTGATGCTCGTGCCCTATCGCATGGCGCGCGTCACCTCATTCCTCGATCCCTGGGCGGACCCGTTCAACAGCGGCTTCCAGCTCACGCAGTCGCTGATCGCCATCGGCCGCGGCGAGTGGTTCGGCGTCGGCCTGGGCGAGAGCGTGCAAAAGCTCTTCTATCTACCCGAAGCGCACACCGATTTCCTGTTTGCCGTGCTGGCCGAAGAGCTGGGCCTGGTCGGCGTGGCGTTGACGCTGGCGCTGTTCATCGCGCTGGTGTGGCGCAGTTTCTGGATCGCGCAGCTCGCGTCGCGCGCCAACCTGCGATTCCAGGCGTATCTCGCCGCGGGTTTCGGACTGTGGCTCGGCGCGCAGGCGCTGATCAACATTGGCGTGAACATGGGCGTGTTGCCCACCAAGGGCCTGACGCTGCCGCTCATGAGTTACGGCCGCTCGAGCATGATCGTGGCGCTCGCCTGGGTGGGCCTGCTGTTGCGGGTCTATCACGAGGCGATGCAGCACACGCGCGGCATGGCCAGTGCCCGTTCTTCCGAATCAGGACGTGCCCTGGACGAGACCCGGGTGCGCCGCGCGGGCGGAGCGCCGGCATGAACGACGCGATGAAAACCGTGGGCGCACCCGTCCTCATCATGGCTGGCGGCACTGGCGGCCACGTATTCCCGGCGCTGGCGCTCGCGCGCCTGTTGCGCTCGGCGTCGCGCGAGGTGGTCTGGCTCGGGACCAAGGCCGGACTCGAGGCGCGGGTGGTGCCGGCGGAAAATATCGCGATCGAGTGGTTGTCGATGAGCGGCCTGCGCGGCAAGGGCCCTGCAACCGTGTTAGCCGCACCGTTCAAGCTGGTGCACTCGATCTGGCAGGCATTGCGGATCATCCGCCGCCGGCGTCCGGCGCTGGTGGTGGGGTTTGGCGGCTTTGTCACCGGTCCCGGAGGAGTGGCGGCCTGGCTGACGCGCCGACCGTTGCTGATCCACGAACAGAACGCCATCGCCGGATACTCGAACCGTTGTCTTGCGCACCTGGCGCGCGGTGTGCTGGCGGGTTTTCCGCGTGCGTTCCCGCCCGGCGTGGCAGCGCGCGTGGTCGGCAATCCGGTGCGCGCCGAGATCCTGATGCAGCAGCCGCCCGCGGTACGGTTCGCGCGTCGCGAAGGCGCGCTGCGTCTGCTCATCGTCGGCGGTAGTTTGGGAGCAGCGCGTCTCAACGCCGTGGTTCCCTTCGCCGTGAAGACCTCCGGCCTGACCCTGCACGTGCGCCACCAGGCCGGCGAGCGCGGCATCGACGCGGCCCGCAAGGCTTACGCCGAAGCCGGTGTGCAGGGCGAAGTGACGCCGTTCATCGACGACATGGCCGGCGCCTACGCCGACGCCGACCTGGTCATCTGCCGGTCCGGCGCTCTTACCGTCTCCGAACTCGCCGCCGTCGGTGTCGCCTCGGTGCTGGTGCCGTTTCCGGCCGCGGTCGACGACCACCAGACATTCAACGCGCAGTACCTGGTCCGCGAGGGCGCGGCCGTGCTGATCGCCGATCGCGACCTGACCGCCGACCGGCTCGCCGCCGAACTCAAGTTGCTGTGCGAGGGCCGGGGCAAACTACTGGCCATGGCGGAGCGCGCGCGCCTGGTGGCGAAACCCAGGGCGGCGGATGAACTGGCTGCGGCCTGCCTCGAGCTGCTGGAGGCCGCATGAGCGATCGCATGCGCCGCATTCATCGCATCCATTTCGTCGGCATCGGCGGCAGTGGCATGAGCGGCATCGCCGAAGTGCTGGTCAATCTCGGCTACGAAGTGCAGGGCAGCGATCTCAGGCCCAATCCGGTCACCGACCGCCTCGAGAAACTGGGAGCGCGTGTGATGATCGGCCATCGCGCCGAAAACGTCGGTGCCGCTGACGTGGTCGTGATCTCCAGCGCCGTGTCGCAGGACAATCCCGAAGTCGCGAGCGCGCTCGGGCGCCGTATCCCGGTGGTGCCGCGGGCCGAGATGCTCGGCGAGCTCATGCGTTTCCGTTACGCCATCGCGGTGGCCGGAACTCATGGCAAGACCACCACCACCAGCCTGGCATCTTCGATCATCGCCGAAGGCGGCGAAGACCCCACGTTCGTGATCGGCGGACGCCTGAAAAGCGCCGGAACCAACGCGCGGCTCGGTGCGGGCAAGTACCTCGTGGCCGAAGCCGACGAGAGCGACGCATCGTTCCTGCACTTGAATCCGATGATCGCCATCGTCACCAACATCGACAACGATCATCTCGGTACGCACGACGGGGACTTCGAGCGCCTCAAACAAAGTTTCGTCGAATTTCTGCACAACCTGCCGTTCTACGGGCTCGCCGTGCTGTGCGTGGACGACGCGCACGTCCGCAGCATCCTCGCGAAAGTGAATCGCCCGGTGGTGGGTTACGGATTTTCCGAGGGCGCCGACCTGCGCGCCGAAAACCTGCGGCGCGACGGCTTGCGCACCCACTTCGAGGTGGTGCGGCGCGCGGACGGCCTGCGGCTCCCCGTCACGGTGAATCTGCCCGGCATGCACAACGTGTTGAACTCGCTGGCCGCGATTGCGGTCGCCCTGGAGATCGGCATTCCGCACGAGGCCATCCAGCGTGCGCTCCTCAACTTCCAGGGCATCGACCGACGGCTCACACACGTTGCCGACATCAAGCTTGCCGCTGGCGGCGACGCCGTTACGGTGATCGACGACTACGGCCATCACCCCACAGAAATCGCCGCGACGCTCGATGCGATCCGGCAAGGGTACGCCGGCCGGCGCGTGGTGCTGGCTTTCCAGCCGCATCGCTACACGCGTACGCGCGATCTGCTCGACGATTTCGCCACCGTGCTGTCAACCGGCGACGCGTTGCTCGTGACCGAGGTATACGCCGCCGGCGAGGCGCCGATCTCCGCGGCCGACGGGCGCGCCATCTGCCGCGCAATTCGAACACGCGGCAAGGTCGAACCGGTGTTCGTCGAGAAGGTCGAGACGCTGCACGAAGCGCTGCGCGCCGTGCTCAAACCCGGCGATGTACTCGTGACCATGGGCGCCGGCTCGATCAGCGCGGTGTCGCATGCGTTGCCCAGCAAGTTAGGGGCCACCTCGGCCCGGAGGCAGACGTGACGTGCGCGCCGCACTCAGAAAACCGTCGCGCGAGGCTGCCGTCATGAGCGAAGGCGCCCTCATGGTCGACCTCGAGTTCGAAGCGCGCGTGAAGCGCAATGAGCCGATGTCGCGTCATACCTCGTGGCACATTGGTGGTCCCGCGGACCTGTATTTCAGTCCGCGCGATCGTGCCGACCTGCTCGAGTTTCTCGGCACGCTGCCGGTCGGCACGCCGCTCTTCTGGCTTGGACTCGGCAGCAACCTGCTGGTTCGCGACGGTGGCATTCGCGGCGTGGTCATCGACACGCAAAGCGGTCTCACGCGCCTGGAGCGCATTAACGACACGACCATTACCTGCGAAGCGGGCGTGCCCTGCGCGCGGCTCGCGCGCCAGTGCATCAAGTGGGGGCTCGGACCCGCGGAGTTTCTCGCCGGCATTCCCGGCACGCTCGGCGGCGCGCTGGCCATGAATGCCGGCGCCTTCGGCGGCGAAACCTGGCCGCGCGTGCGCAGCGTCGACGTGTGCGATGCGCGCGGCGTCGATCGTCGTCGCGACGCGCGCGAATATTC
>JBDTSV010000072.1:0-16650 GCA_039930985.1 Pseudomonadota bacterium | reverse complement strand
TCGTGCCGAAGGATCATCCGCTGGCGCAGATCGCGAAGCCCACGCTGCAGCAGCTCGCCGAATATCCGCTGGTCACCTATGTGTTCAGTTTCTCCGGGCCGTCGTCGCTGCAGCAGCAGTTCGCGCGCGCCGGGCTCGAGCCGAACGTGTCGCTGACCGCGCGTGACGCCGACGTGATCAAGACCTACGTGCGCCTGGGGCTCGGCGTCGGCGTGGTGGCCAGCATGGCCATCGAACCCGAAGACGAGAAGGATCTGGCGGTGGTCGAAGCGGGCCACCTGTTCCCGAGCCACGTCACCTGGCTCGGCTTTCGCTCGGGCGCATTGCTGCGCGGTTTCACCTACGACTTCATCCAGCTGCTCGCGCCGCATCTCACGCGCGAGCGCATCGAGCGAATTCTCTCGGCGCCCACGCCGGCGGCGCGCGAGAAGCTGATTTCGGCGATCGAACTTCCGCGCTACGACTGAGCGCGCGCCTCATGCCCGCCAGGATCGAAATTCGCGGCCTGCTTTTGTGATGGATTCGCGAAAGCAGATCGTCACGGACCGCTGCGTAGGAAATACGCGCGGCGCTTCGAACCCCCACGTTTGTAACTTTTGATACAGAGCGAGTCGCCCGACGATTCGGCTCAGGAAGACTCGTCTCGTCGCGAGCCCGAGAACTTCCCGGCAATCCGCGCCTCCAAAATTCCGCGCGTCATTCCAAGGAGCCTTGCCATGCGAATCGCCTTCGTTGCTTTCCTCGTCGCCTTGACCTCGGTCACCGCCTGCGCCGCGGATGCGCCAGGTCCGCGCCCGACGGCACATCCCATGAAAATCGGCGTCATCGGTACGGGTGACATCGGCGGTGCGCTGGCCCGCCACTGGGCCGCCGCAGGCCACCAACTACTCATCTCTTCGCGTCATCCTGAGCAGCTGCAGGCGCTCGCAAAGGAGCTTGGGCCGAACGTAAAGGTCGGTACGCCGCGCGAAGCGGCCGCGTTCGGCGAAGTGGTGATGATGGCGGTGCCCTACGGTGCGCTTCCGCAGGTGGGCCGGGACTATGCTGCCGAGCTCAAGGGCAAAGTGGTGCTCGATGCGGGCAATCCATACCCCTCGCGCGATGGTGACATGGCGGTGCGCGACCGGCTGCGCGGGACGGGCGTAGCTTCGGCGGAATATCTGCCCGGCACGCGCCTGGTGCGGGCATTCAATGCCATCAACGCCGGCCCGCTCGCGCGCGAGGCTTTTCACAGTCCCGAGAGGCTGGGCATTCCACTCGCGGCCGACGATCCGAAGGCGATGGAAATCGCGCAGCAGCTGGTGTCCGACGCCGGGTTCGATCCGGTGCCCGTGGGCAAACTATCGCGCGCCCGGGAATTCGATTACGGCACACCCGTATATGTGCGCGGCATGACTGCCGCCGAACTACGACAGAAGCTGGGACTTAAGTAAATTCCCGCGCCGACCTAACAAATATTTTTCGCTCTTAACCTAACGCGCGAATCTTCGCGTGTTGGGCCCGTGGATTCGCAAATCTTCGGCCGCCCGCCAGGCGGCACGTTTCCTGCGTGTCACGAAACCGTCCATTCCCTGGCGTATTCTCCGCCGCCGCAGGGCACTGCGCCCGATTTGCTTGCTTGCAATCGAAATTCACAGGGATGGGAGTTATGCGAAACCACGTCGCTTGCCGCTGGCTGCTCACTGCTGCCGCATCGATCTTCGTCACCGCCGCCACCGCGCAGAACGCGGTGCACATCAGCGAAATCCACTACGACAATGCCGGCACCGATGCCGGTGAAGCCATTGAAGTCTCGGCGCCGGCGGGCACCGATCTCACCGGCTGGCAGGTGGTGCTGTACAACGGCAACGGCGGCGCGAGCTATGACACGGACCCGCTGCCGGCCGTAGTGCCGGCAACCTGTGGAGCGCGCGGCGTGGTGGTCATCAACTACGCGGCCAATGGAATCCAGAACGGCGACCCCGACGGCGTTGCGCTGGTCGATGGCAGCGGCACACTGGTCGAATTTCTTTCCTATGAAGGCGTGTTCGCCGCCACCAATGGCGCGGCCGCGGGCATCACCTCCGTGGATATCGGCGTCAGAGAGGCCGGCACCGAAGCGGTGGGCAATTCGCTGGCGCGCAACGCCGACGGCACCTGGAGCAGCCCAGCCCCCAATACGTTTGGTGCCTGCAACGACGATGGCACACCGCCTCCGGTTGGAGAGGTGGCGAGCATCGTGCTCGATCCAGCCAGCATCACGGTCGGCGTCGACTCGAGCTTCTTCATGGGTGCGACGGCGTTCGATATCGCCAGTCACGTTGTCGAAAATGCCACGTTCAGCTGGGCCAGCTCGAACCCCTCGGTGGCCACCGTCGATGAAAGCGGATTGGTGGTGGCCGTGGCCGCTGGCGATGCTGCCATCGTCGCGACCGCGTCCAATGGCGTATCGGGCAGCGCGGCAATTCACGTCACGGGCTCCACTTCCACCTCCAACGATTTCCACTTCAACGAGATTCACTACGACAATCTCGGCACCGACAGCGGTGAGACGATCGAGATCGAAGGGCCCGCGGGAGCCGACGTCACGGGCTTCACCATCGTGCTGTACAACGGCAATGGTGGCGTGCCCTACGGCGTCACGCAGACGTTGAGCGGCATGATTCCGGCGAGCTGCGGTTCGCGCGGCGTGCTGACCGTCGCCTATCCGGCGGACGGCATCCAGAACGGCTCGCCCGATGGCATGGCGCTGGTGAACGCGCAGGGCAATGTCATCGAGTTCCTGTCCTACGAAGGCACGTTCACCGCGACCTCGGGTCCCGCGGCCAACATCCTGTCCACCGACATCCTGGTGTCGCAGACCAACGCGGCGATCGGTACTTCGCTGCAGAGGAACTCGTCTAACCAGTGGGCCGCGGGCGCATCCAGTTTTGGCGCCTGCAATCCGGAAGCCCCGCCGCCGCTCAACAATTCGCTGTCCTTCACCGGCCGAACGTCCGGCGATCCCGCACTTCCCGTGGGCTATGAAGATCAGTTGTTCGCGACGTTGCGCAGCTCTTCGAACGTGACGATACCGACGACCATCACCTGGACGACCGAAACGCCGGCGATCGCCACCATCGACGCGAGCGGTGTCATGCACGCGGTCGCCGAGGGCAACGCGGTACTGCGCGCCACGGCCGACGACGGCACGACCGCGACGATTTCGCTGCCAACACGCATTGCCGTGGCGAGCGGCGTGACGTATCCGGGCAATGCCGAGTTCGGCGAGCCGGCGGATGCCGACGCAAGCGACGACCTCATCGTGCGCCACGAGCAGTTCACGGCGTCGTACAACCCGAATCGCGGCTCGCCCAACTGGGTGAGCTATGACCTCGACGCCGCCCATTTCGGCGCCGAGGATCGTTGCGATTGCTTCACCATGGATCCGGATCTCCCGACTTCGATCCCCCACATCACCACTGACGACTACACCAACGCCGGCGCGATCGCCGGTTACGGCATCGACCGTGGGCACATGACGCGTTCGTTCGACCGCACCACCGGCAGTCTAGACAACGCGCGCACCTATCTGTTCAGCAACGTCGTGCCGCAGGCGGCCGACATGAACCAGGGGCCGTGGGCGAATCTCGAGAACGATCTCGGCGACCTTGCACGCGTGCAGGGCAAAGAGGTCTACATCATCACGGGCCCGGCGGGTAACAAAGGCACGCTCAAGAACCTCGGCCGCGTCGTGATTCCGACGTCGACGTGGAAAGTCGCGGTGATCCTGCCGCACGACCACGGCCTCGCCGACATCGTCGACTACCGCGATCTCGAAGTCATCGCGGTCAACATGCCGAACGATGCCGGCGTGCGCAACGTCGACTGGAATACCTACCGCACGACGGTCGATGCCATCGAGGCGTTTACCGGTTACGACCTGTTGGCGCTGTTGCCCGATGATGTCGAAGCCGCGGTCGAGTCCAGCACGCAACCGCCGCTTGCGGCGATTGCCGGGCCGGCCGGCGCCATCGCCGAAGGAAGTTCGGCCACGTTCAGCGCGGCGGGTTCACTCGACCCGAACGGCTCGATCGTCAGCTACGCGTGGGACTTCGGTGACGGTTCGATCGGCAGCGGCATCTCCGTGACGCACACCTTTGTCCAGGACGGTGCCTTCACGGTGCGCCTGACCGTCACAGACAACGATGGCCTTACCGCTTCGAAGACCGTCGCGGTCAACGTAAGCAATGTCGCGCCGGTGGTTGGCGCGGTGCCGAATGGTTCGCTGAATGCCGGCGCCACTTACACCGCGGCGGGGACGTTCACGGATCCGGGTGCTGACGCGTGGACCGCGACCGTCAACTGGGGTGATGGCAGCGCGCTGGAAGTGGTGCCCCTGGCGGGCCGGAGCTTCTCGCTCACGCACATCTACACGGCTGGTGGGACCTACACCGTCAACATCGCCGTTGCCGACGATGACGCGAGCGGTTCGAACAGCCATAGCGTGACCGTGGTGCAGCCGGCGCCGGGGCTCGCCGCGGCGCTTCCGCTCATCAATCAGCTCGTCGCCAGCGGCAAGATCCCACGGGCGGTGGGCACATTGCTTCGGGCCGAAGTCATCGCCGCGCAGGTCCTGATCGGCCGTAACAACAGCCACGCCGCGAGCTGCCTGCTCCGTAGCGTGGTGGCGCAGATTGATCTGCTGGTAAGGCTGCGCGCCGTCAAAGCCTCGGACGTGGCGCCGCTGCGGGCCGTGCTGGTACAGGCGCTCGCCGCCCTCTGAATGGGGTCAGACCCCATTTGCTAGCAAATGGGGCCAGAGCAGCACGCTCTGGCCCCGTTTTCCAGACCGGAACCGTGTAACCCGGCTGTTATTCCTGCATAACCAAAAATGCTTTCCGGGCGGGGGCTGTGGCTCTATACAGTCCCCGGCACTTTCCCGGAAGGCTCTAGATGCACGCCCTGATTCAGCCAGTTACGACCCTGAAACCCGTCTCCGGGGGTCGCCGCGCGAGCGCGGCGAAAATGACGCATCTGGCCCGGCTCGAGGCGGAGAGCATCCACATCTTCCGCGAAGTGGCGGCCGAGTTCGCCAAGCCCTTGCTCATGTACTCCATCGGCAAGGACTCATCGGTTCTGCTGCATCTCGCCCGCAAGGCCTTCTTCCCGGGCCGCATCCCGTTCCCGCTGTTGCACATCGACACGGGCTGGAAGTTCAAGGAGATGATCACGTTCCGCGATGAGACGGCGAAGCGCCTCAATGCCCAGCTCATCGTCCACACGAATGAAGCCGGCAAGGCCGCCGGGGTCACGCCCTTCACGCACGGCGCGCGCTACACCGACATCATGAAGACCGAGGCGCTCAAGCAGGCGCTCGACAAATACGGTTGCGATGCCGCCATCGGCGGCGCGCGTCGCGACGAAGAAAAATCGCGCGCCAAGGAGCGCGTGTTCTCGTTCCGCGATGCGCAACATCGCTGGGATCCGAAAAATCAGCGCCCCGAACTCTGGAACCTCTACAACGGCCGGCTGCGCCGCGGCGACAGCATCCGTGTGTTCCCGCTGTCGAACTGGACCGAGGTCGATATCTGGACCTATATCCACACCGAAAACATTCCGGTGGTGCCGCTGTATTTCGCCAAGCCGCGACCGGTCGTCGATCGCGACGGGCTCAAGATCATGGTGGACGACGATCGTCTGCCGTTGAACCCGGGCGAGAAGCCGCACCTGGAAAACGTGCGCTTCCGTTCGCTCGGCTGCTATCCACTGACCGGCGCGCAAGTGTCGACGGCAGACAGCGTGCCGGCGATCATCGAAGAGATGTTGCGCACCACGACTTCCGAGCGTCAGAGCCGCGCTATCGATGCGGACTCCGCCGCGGCCATGGAAAATCGCAAACGCGAAGGGTATTTCTAGATGGCCGCCGTACCCGTGAAGCCGGCCGCGTCGCAGAACCCGGTCGAGTCGCCCCGCACTCTCGAGCAATTCCTCGCGCAGCAGCGCGAGATCGACCTGCTGCGCTTCATCACCTGCGGTTCGGTCGACGATGGCAAGAGCACGCTCATCGGCCGCCTGCTGCACGACACGCGCCAGGTATTCGACGACCAGCTCTCGGCCGTTGCCAATGACAGCCGCCGCTGGGGCACCACCGGCGAGGTGCCAGACCTCGCGTTGCTGGTCGACGGCCTCCAGGCCGAGCGCGAGCAGGGCATCACCATCGATGTCGCCTACCGCTATTTCCAGACGCCCAGGCGCAAGTTCATCGTCGCCGATTGCCCGGGCCACGAGCAGTACACGCGCAACATGGCCACCGGCGCTTCGACCGCCGATGCCGCCGTGGTGCTGGTGGACGCGGAGAAGGGCGTGCGCGTGCAGACGCGCCGGCACACGCACATCGTCTCGTTGTTAGGCGTGCACAACGTCATTCTCGCGGTCAACAAGATGGACCGCATCGGCTACGACAAGGCAAAGTTCGAAGCCATCGCCGGAGAGTTCGTCGCCTACGCGCGCAAGCTCGGCGTGCAGAACATCGAAGTGATTCCGGTAGCGGCGCTCACCGGCGTGAACGTGGTGAATCGCGGTGCCGCCACTCCCTGGTACACCGGGCGCACGTTGCTCGAGGCGCTCGAGGCGCTCGAGGGCCTCGAGGTGGCGCGCACGGACGGATTGAAAGAACTGCGCTTCCCGATTCAGCTCGTGAGCCG
The DNA here is from genome assembly GCA_039930985.1 of Pseudomonadota bacterium. Lineage (GTDB taxonomy): Bacteria > Pseudomonadota > Gammaproteobacteria > Steroidobacterales > Steroidobacteraceae > CADEED01. The sequence goes on along the minus strand of JBDTSV010000072.1, from coordinate 9,985 downwards.
CCCGGACGCCAACTTCCGCGGCTATGCCGGCACCATCGCCAGCGGCGATATTTCCGTCGGCGAGGAAGTGCTGGCGCTGCCGTCACGCAAGTCGAGCAAGGTGCGCGAAATCACCACCGCCGATGGCCCACTCGAACGCGCGGGCGCGCTGCAGGCCGTCACCGTCGTGCTCGAAGACGAGATCGACCTGTCGCGCGGCGACGTGCTGGTGCACCCGGATCATCGCCCGACGCTGGCGCGCACCTTCGACGCGAATCTCATCTGGATGGGCGAGGCGCCGCTGCTTCCGGGCAAGCGCTATGAATTCAAGATCGGCAGCCGCTATGTGAAAGGCCTGGTCGATTCGATCCAGCACCGCATCGACGTGAACGACCTCACTACCCGCGAAGCGGAAGCACTCGACCTCAACGGTCTCGCGCGCGTACGGATCGCGCTCGAAGAGCCGGTCGCGGTGGACGACTACAAACTATCGCGCGCCACCGGCTCGTTCATCATCATCGACCTGCTGCATTTCGGCACCGTGGGTGCCGGCATGGTGATCGCGCCGAATGCGGCCGGTCAGCGTGCCAGTTCGGATGTGGTCTGGCAGCCGACGCGGGTCACGGCCGCGATTCGCGCCAACCAGAAGAGCCAGAAACCGGCGGTGGTCTGGTTCACCGGACTTTCCGGCTCGGGCAAGTCGACCATCGCCAATGCGCTCGAACAGGCGCTGGTACAGCGCGGTCATCACAGTTACCTGCTCGATGGCGACAACGTGCGTCACGGGCTCAACAAGGATCTGGATTTCTCGGAAGGCGGTCGTGCCGAAAACATCCGCCGCATCGGCGAAGTGTCGGCGCTGTTCGTCGACGCGGGGCTCATCGTGATCACCGCGTTCATCTCGCCGTTCCGCGTGGATCGCAATCGCATCCGCGAGCGCATTGGCGACACCTTCATCGAAGTCTATCTTTCCACCTCGCTCGAAGAGTGCGAGCGCCGCGATCCCAAGGGGCTGTACGTCAAGGCGCGCGCCGGCGAGATCCGCGAATTCACCGGCATCGATTCCCCGTATGAACCGCCGCTAGCACCGCAGCTGTCCATCGACACCTCGAAGCAGGAAATCGGCGCGACCGTGGATCAGATACTGCGTTATCTCGAGAACAAGGGCTTCCTGCACCAGGCAGATCCGGGCCTATGAGGAAGAACCCGTGACGAGCGCCGTGATACTTCAAGGCAATTTTCCGATCCCCGAGGAACGCCGGGATCAATTGCAGCAGCTCGCCACCGAGTTGAACCGCGAGCAGCTCATGTGGTTGTCGGGGTATTTCGCGGGCGCCGCCGCCGCCGCGCCATCGAGCATTCCCGCGTTCCAGAACAACCTGCTGGGCGGCCAGGCGCGCGCGCAGCTTTCGTCGGCCGCCGCGCCCGCGCCGTTTGCGCCAGCGGCCGCCGCCGCGCCGTTGCCGACGCTCACCATCATCTCCGCTTCGCATACCGGCAACGGCCGCAAGATTTCCGAGAAGCTGCTGGCCGCGGTCCAGGCGCTGGGAATGCAGGCGCGCATGATCAAGGCGGGCGACTACCAGCCGCGCGAAATCGCCAAAGAGAAATTGCTCTACATCGTCATCAGCACGCATGGCGATGGCGATCCGCCGGATGAAGCGCGCGGACTCTACGAATTCCTGGGCACCAAGCGTGCGCCGCAGTTGCCCGAGCTTTCGTACTCGGTGCTCGCGCTCGGCGACACGAGCTACCCCAAGTTCTGCGAAGCCGGTCGGGTCATCGACGAACGTCTCGCGAAGCTTGGCGCCAAGCGCCTGCTGCCGCGCGTCGATTGCGACGTGGACTTCGAGAAGCTGGCGCAGACCTGGGCCGACGACGCGCTGGCGCGCGTGCGCGAATACAAGGAAAAGCACGCGCCGGCGGGTAACGTTGCTGCCGGAGTCGCCCAAACTACTGCGCCGGCCGCTGCCATCCCCGAACTCACGCGCGCCAATCCCGCCACCGCCGAAGTGCTGGCCAACCAGCGCATCGTCGGCCGCGGCGCGCTGCGCGAAGTGCGCCACGTGGAAATCTCGTTCCCCGGCCTCGGCAATCTGTACAAGGCCGGCGACGCGCTCGGCATCGTGCATCGCAATCCTGAGGCGGCGATCGACGCCGTATTGAAAGCGACCAGACTGGACGCCGCCGCCACGGTGACGCACGACGGCAAGACACACACGCTGCTCGAGTGGTTGCGCGACGAGCGCGAGCTCACGCGCATCGCGCGCCCGCTGCTGGTGCAGGTGGCGAAGCAGGCGAGCGTGGATATTTCCGAGCTGCTCGGCAACGCGCCGGCGATGGCCAAGCTCACCGCGAGCTGCCAGGTGTCCGATGTACTGGCGAGCTATCCGGCCGAATGGACCCCCGACGCTTTGGTGGCGGCGCTTCGTCCGGTCACCGGCCGGGTGTACTCCATTGCTTCGAGCCCCGCGGTCGTCGGCGACGAAGCGCATCTGACCGTGGCCGTGGTAGGCAGCGATTCGGATCGCAAACTACTCGCGGGCGCCGCTTCGCACTTCGTGGTCAACACGCCGGTGGACAGCAATGTGCAGGTGTGGATCGAGCAGAACGAACGCTTCCGCGTGCCCGCCGATGGCTCGCGCGACATGATCATGGTGGGGCCGGGCACCGGCATCGCGCCGTTCCGCGGCTTCGTGCAGGAACGCGAAGCCACGGGCGCGTCTGGTCGCAACTGGGTGTTCTTCGGTGGTCGCTCGCTGTATCACGACTTCCTTTACCAGCTCGAGTGGCAGCAGGCGCTCAAGCGCAAGTCCGTGCATCGCGTGGACGTGGCGTTCTCGCGCGACCAGGCCGAAAAGATTTACGTGCAGCACCGCATCCGGCAAGCCGGCAAGGAGCTCTTTGCCTGGCTGTCGAACGGCGCGTCCTTCTATGTATGCGGTGACGCCACCGCCATGGCGCCCGACGTGAACGCCGCGCTGCTGGACGTGGTGCGCGAGCACGGCAACATGGATGCGGACGACGCCCAGTCCTGGGTGGCCGACCTCACCGCTGACGGACGGTATTTACGCGATGTCTACTGAAGTGCTCGACAGGCCCGACGTGGCGGCCAAGACGACGCCGGCATCGCCGGTCGAAGTCATCAAGAAGGCGAGCCGCGGCCTGCGTGGAACGCTGGCCGAGAGCCTCGATGACCCGCTGACCGGCGCGATCCGCGAGTCCGACACGCAGCTCATCAAGTTCCACGGCAGCTATCAGCAGGACGACCGCGACATCCGCGCCGAGCGCGAGCACCAGAAGTTGGAGCCCGCTTACAGCTTCATGATCCGCACGCGCACGCCCGGTGGGGTGTGCACGCCCAGTCAGTGGCTGGCCCTGAGCAAACTGGCGCGAACGTATGGCACCGGCACATTGCGCCTGACTACCCGCCAGGCCTTCCAGCTTCACGGCGTGATCAAGAAGGATCTGCGGGCCACCATGCAGGGCATGCAGGCGGCGCTCGTCGATTCCATCGCCGCCTGCGGCGACGTGAACCGCAACGTCATGGCCGCGGCGAATCCAGTGGAGAGCGCGCTTCACGAGGAAGTGCACCAGTGGGCCCTCAAGGTTTCCGAGCACCTGTTGCCGAAGACCCGCGCGTATCACGAGATCTGGCTCAACGGCGAGAAGCTCGCAGGACCTGCGGAACAGGAGCCAATCCTGGGGCAGCTCTATCTACCGAGAAAGTTCAAGACGGCCATTGTCGTTCCGCCGCACAACGACGTGGACGTGTTTTCGCAGGACCTGGGCTTCATCGCCATTCTCGATGCAGGCAAGGTCCAGGGCTTCAACCTCACGGTGGGCGGCGGACTCGGCGCCACGTTTGGCGAGCCGCAGACTTTCCCAAGACTTGCGGACCTCATCGGTTACCTCAAGCCTGAACAATTGCTGAAGGTCGCCGAGACCGTCGTCATGATCCAGCGCGACTTTGGCGACCGTACGGATCGCAAACACGCTCGCCTCAAGTACACGATCGCCGATCGTGGCATCGACTGGTTCAAGGTCGAGCTCACCAGGCGTTTGGGCTACGCGCTCGAGCCCGCGCGACCGTACACCTTCACTACGCAGGGCGATCGCTTCGGCTGGCTGCGTGGCCATGATGGCCGGTGGCATCTCACGCTGCGTATCGAAGCCGGCCGCGTCGGCGACACGGCAGGCAAACCATTCCTCACCGGCCTCGAAAAGATTGCGGCGATCCACCAGGGCGACTTCCGCCTCACCGCCAACCAGAACCTGATCATCGCCAACGTACCGGCCAGTGAGTGCATGAACATCGACAAGCTCGTGGCCGATCACGGCCTGGGTAAAGCGCTGTTCACCACGCCACTGCGGCGTGATGCGCTGGCTTGCGTGGCACTGCCAACCTGCGCACTGGCCATGGCCGAGGCCGAGCGCTATCTACCCAATTTCACCGATCGCGTCGATGCGTTGCTGGCCAAGCACGGACTGCGCGAGATTCCGCTCACGCTGCGCATCACCGGCTGCCCGAACGGCTGCGCGCGGCCTTACCTGGCGGAGATCGCCCTCATCGGCCGGGCCCCGGGCCGCTACACGCTGCGTCTCGGCGCCGATGCCGTGGGCTCGCGGTTGAATGTGGTGTATCGCGACAACATCGACGAGCCGTCCATCGTCACCGCGCTCGATGAGCTCATCGGGCGCTACGCCGCCGAGCGGCACACGGACGAGCGCTTCGGTGACTTCCTGTGGCGCGCCAACGTACTGAAGCCGGAGGTTCGCGCGTGACCGAATCCGTGGCCCGGGACCTGCCGAAGAAGAACGCCGCAGCGGTTTCGCTCGCCGGAGCGCCGACGCTCGGCCTTTCCGCGGCGCAGTTTGTCGCCGACAAAGATGCCGCCGCGCGCATCAACGACTGGCTCGTCTCGGTCGACGCCGCCACCCGCGTGCGCTGGGCGCTCGCCAACCTTCCCGGCCCGTACGCGCTGTCGTCCAGCTTCGGTGCGCAGGCCGCGGTTTCATTGCACCTGGTGACGCAGGCGGATCCGGACATTCCGGTGCTGGTCATCGACACGGGCTATCTATTTCCCGAAACCTATCAGTTCATCAAGCAGCTCGAGCAGCAGCTCGATCTCAACATCCAGACATTCGCGAGCCCGCAGACAGTCGAGGATTTCGAGAGCCAGCACGGCAAACTCTGGGAGCAGGGCCGCGAAGGCCTCGACCAGTATCTCGAGCTGCGCAAGGTCGAGCCCATGCGCCGCGGGCTCGCCACGCTCGGCGTCGCCACCTGGTTCGCCGGCCTGCGCCGCAGCCAGGCCGCGAGCCGCGCCGCGCTGAATCCGCTCGAAGTGCGCGACGGCCGATTCAAGGTCCACCCCATCTTCGACTGGTCCGACCGCGACGTTTACCTGTACCTGAAAGCACACTCGCTGCCCTATCACCCGCTGTGGGACAAGGGTTATGTGTCCATCGGCGATTGGCACTCCACCAAGGCGTTGCACGAGGTGGATTCGGCTGAAGAACTTCGATTCGCGGGACTCAAACGCGAATGCGGAATTCACGGTCTAGAGGGTTAGTCGCGCAGCAGGGAGAGTTGCGAGATGCTGAGTGCACTTGAGGTGTCGGATCCCAAACGAGCCCCCCGCAAATGAAGCACGTCCCGCATTCCTCTGCACTGGCGCGGCTCGCAGGCCCCCACCCGCGCACCATTGCGATCCGCCCGGCGGCGCCGAACCCGCCATGCCCGGTGCTTCGGCTGGCACGCGGCTTGCTCTTCCGGAATCGAGGATCATGAATTTCGACAAACCCATCGTGTTAGGCGCGCGCGCCAGCGTGCTGGCGCAAGTGCAGGCGCGCCTGGTCGGCGACGCGCTGCTTGCGCGCTATCCGGATCTGAAAGTCGAATACTCCTTTCTCACCTCTCCGGCCGATCGCGAGCTCGACACTCCGTTGCCCGAACTCCTGCGGCGGGGCGGCTTCACCGGCGATCTCGGCGTGGCGCTGCGCGCCAATGCCATCGATATCGCCGTGCATCTGTGGAAAGACCTGCCTTTCGCCACCAACCCGGCGACGCATATCGCCGCCACGCTGCCGCGCGCCGACACGCGCGACCTGCTGCTGGTCAAGCGCTCCTGGATCAACGGTCGCGACCGAAGCGCGCTGCGCGTTCTATCTTCTTCCGCTCGCCGTCGCACCAATCTGTCGGGCTTCCTGCAGTGGGCGTTGCCGATCAAACCACCGCACATCACCTTTGTGCTGGCGCGCGGCGATTGCGAAGCGCGGCTGGCGCAGCTCATGGACGGCGAAGCCGCGGCGCTCGTGGTCGCCAAGGCCAACATAGACCGACTGCTGGAATCCACCGCCGAGGAATTCGCCGGTACCCGTGAACGCCTGCGCGCCGTGCTCGAAGCTTGCGAGAGCATGGTGTTGCCGCTGGCGCTGAACCCCACGGCGCCGGGGCAGGGCGCGCTGGCGCTCGAAATCCGCCGCGACCGTGCCGATCTCGCGGCGATGTTAGCCGCGGTCAACGATGAGGCCACGTTCGGGCGCGTGATCGCCGAACGTGCGCGCATTTCATCGACTGGTGATGAAGACCATCCGCTCGGCGTGTCCATCATTCCCGTGCATTGCGGTGAGATCGAATTCACGCGTGGCCAAAAAAGTGGCCAGTGGATCCAGAGCGCCGAGCTGCGGCGTCACGATTCACCGTTGCCGCCTGCCACCAGCGAGCTCGCCGTGTGGACCGGCGATGAAGGCAGTGCCGACCGCTACCGGCGCGTCACCCTGCCGGTGCGCCACGACCACTTCGCCGACTCCCGCATAGGCCTCTTCGTCGCCCGCTCCGAAGCCTGGCCCGACGGGTATACCGCGCGGCCCGGACAGGTGGTCTGGAGTGCCGGCATCGACACCTGGCGACGCCTTGCGGCACGCGGAATCTGGGTCCATGGCAGCGACGAAAGTCTTGGCGAAGGCGGACCCGCAGCCCTGAAAACGCTGTTTCCGCGCGTGCAGCGGTGGGTCAGGTTCTCGCACGAGCAGGGCTACGACTCGCCGTTCAGCGAGAAGGTGGCCACTTACCGCCTGGAACGCTGCGCCCCCCTTGCCGATCTCACCGGCCGGACCCACTTCTACTGGCGCAGTGGGGCCCAGTTCTACGACTATCTGCAGGCCAATCCTGAGATCCGTGGCGCCTGGCACGGTTGCGGACCTGGCAATACATTCAGCATGATCCGCGCCGCCATCGGTGAGGAGCGGGTTCGCGCCTTTCTGTCGGCGGATGTGTTTCGTCAGGAAGTGGAGCAATGAAGAGACTGCAGAGATTGCGCGCGACGCCTGCGCTCCGGGACCTGGTGTCCGAGATCGGTTTTGGCCAGAGCCAGCTGATCCAGCCCCTGTTCCTGTCCGAGGCGGCCACCAAGGAAGAGCCGATCGCCGGCCTCCAGGGCACCTCGCGGCACACGCTGGCCTCACTACTGACCCAGTTCGAAAAAGACCTGGCCGCGGGCGTACGCCAGTTTCTCGTGTTCCCCATTCCCGCGCACAAATCCAATCGCAATTTCGCCGCGGAGTTCATCGGCACCGCGCTCAGCCAGATGCGACAGCGAGCCGGTGGCGACGCCGCCATCTGGGTGGACACCTGCCTCTGCAGCTTTACCGAGTCCGGCCACTGCCAGGTGCACGATGCGCGCGGCAAACAGGATCTCGCCGCCACGCTGAGCGCGCTCGCCGTGTTAGGCCTTACCTACGTGAAAGCTGGCGCCGACGGCATCTCCCCTTCCGACATGAACGACGGCCGCGTCGCGCATCTGCGCGCCGCACTCGATGGCGCCGGTTACGACCTCGCGCCCATCATGAGTTACAGCACTAAGTTCGCCAGCAACTTCTACGGTCCGTTCCGCGATGCCGCGGACTCCGCGCCGCAGTTCGGCGACCGCCGCAGCTATCAGCTCGACGTCCGCAATCGCAGCGATGCGCTCGCGTCGAGCCGCCGCTGCGCCGAAGAGGGCGCCGATCTACTCATGGTGAAGCCCGGCCAACCGTCGGCGGATTTGATCCGGCCCATTTACGAGCAAACCGGCCTGCCAGTGGGCGCCTATCAAGTCAGCGGTGAATACACCTCGCTCACATTGCTGGCGCGCGAGAAGTTCGTCGACTTCGATGCCGCGCTGCTCGAGAGCTGGTACAACCTGCGGCGCGCCGGCGCCACGTACATCATCACTTACGGCGCGAGACTCGCGCAGGGCCTGGGGCTCCCGCGCTGATGCGTTACTTCCCGCTGTTCCTCGACATCAAGGACAAGCCGGTGCTGCTGGTGGGCGGCGGCGAGGTGGCTGCGCGCAAGTTTGCTCTGTTGGTCGAGGCGGGCGCCGCGATTACCGTGGTCGCGCCCCGGCTTGGGCTCGAACTCACCGCGGCACTGGCGCGCGGCGCGTTGACGCACCATGCCCGAGAGTTCGCGAACACGGATATCGAAGGCGCGTGGTTGGTCGTCGCGGCGACCGATGATCGAGCGGTGAACGCCGCCGTTTCCGCCGCGGCCACTACCGCGCGCATTCCCTGCAACGTGGTTGACGATCGCGAGCTGTCGAGCTTCATCATGCCCGCCATCATCGATCGCTCACCGGTGCAGATCGCCGTGTCGACCGGCGGCACGTCGCCCGTGCTTGCCCGCCTGATCCGCGAGCGGCTCGAGACTCTATTAGATAGCTCACTCGGCCCGCTGGCCGCATTCGCCGATCGCTGGCGCGTGGCCGTCAAAGCCAGGTTCGCCGACATCGGCGCGCGCCGCCGGTTTCTGTCGTGGATGCTCACCGGCCCCGTGGCCGCCGCCGTTCGCGCCGATCGCACCGCGCAGGCCGAAGAGCTCACGCGCAAGGCGCTGGAAGAGTCGGACGGCATGCCGGCCGGCCACGTCGTGCTCGTTGGCGCCGGGCCCGGCAACTCCGGGCTCATGACGCTGCAGGGTCTGCGCGCATTGCAGGAGGCGGATGTCATCGTGCACGACCGGCTCGTGTCCGCGGAGGTAATGGATCTGGCGCGCCGCGATGCCGCGCGCTTCGACGTAGGCAAGTTCGTGGGCGGCGGTGGCGCCACGCAGGAAGAGATCAACAAACTACTCGTCGAGCACGCGCAGCGCGGCGAGTACGTGGTGCGGCTGAAGGGCGGCGATCCGTTCGTCTACGGGCGCGGCGGCGAGGAGATCGATTTCCTTCGCCAGCACGGCGTGTCGTACGAGGTGATTCCCGGCATCACCGCCGCGCTCGCCGCGGGCGCCTATGCCGGCGTGCCGCTGACCGACCGGCGTCATGCGCAGGCAGTGCGCTTCCTTACCGGCAACAGCGACGAGCAGCTCGCGCAGTTCAACTACTCCGATCTCGCCGCCGGGCGCGAGACACTCGCGTTCTACATGAGCGTCGGCCGGCTCGCGGTGCTGCGCGACATCCTGATGAAGTCCGGCGTGAAGGGTGACATGCCTATTGTGTTCATCGAGAACGCCAGCCGTGCTGAACAGCGCGTGCTCGTGTCCACCGTCGAAGGCATGCAGCGCGATGCCGTGATGCAGAAGATCAAGGCGCCGGCCATGTTGATCATTGGCCATGTCGCCTCGAGCGCGGCGGAGCTGCAGTGGTTTGGGCGGCGGGTGTTGGCCAACGGCGGCGCAGCCTGACGAGTGGCTGCGGGCGCGCCCGCAGCGCCCCTGACTTAGCGTTCATCGAGCGGGCTGCGAATGGCGCTCGTTCCTTTCGCCATCACGTGCGTATAGATCTGCGTCGTGGTCACGTCCTTGTGACCCAGCAGTTCCTGTACCGTCCGGATGTCGTAGCCGTTCTCAAGCAGATGCGTCGCAAAGCTGTGCCGGAAGGTATGCGGCGAAACCGGCTTCTCTATACCCGCGGCGCGCGCTGCGTTTCGCACCTGGCGCTGCACGCTGTCTTCCAGGATGTGATGCCGCCGGCGTGCGCCGCTGCGCGGATCCATGGAGGCTCGCGCTGCCGGGAACACGTAC
>JBDTSV010000071.1:0-9998 GCA_039930985.1 Pseudomonadota bacterium | reverse complement strand
GCTGTCGACCTACTTCCGCATCAACGCCAAGAACACCGGCCAGTTCGAGCGCACCTTGATCATTGCCGCTCCGGGCTCGCACGTGAGCTATCTCGAAGGCTGCACCGCGCCCATGCGCGACGAGAATCAGCTGCACGCCGCGGTGGTGGAACTCATCGCCGAGGACGATGCCCAGATCAAGTACTCGACCGTGCAGAACTGGTATCCCGGCGACGAAAACGGCCTTGGCGGCATCTACAACTTCGTGACCAAGCGCGGCGAGTGCCGCGGCCGCAATTCCAAGATCTCTTGGACGCAGGTGGAAACCGGCTCGGCCATCACCTGGAAATATCCGTCCTGCGTGTTGCGCGGCGAGAACTCCGTGGGCGAGTTCTACTCGGTGGCCACGGCCAACAACTACCAGCAGGCCGACACCGGCACGAAGATGATCCACATCGGCGCCAACACCAAGAGCACCATCGTGTCGAAGGGCATTTCCGCCGGCCATGGGCAAAACAGCTACCGCGGCCTCGTCAAGATCCTGCCGGGCGCGCACGGGGCGCGCAATTTCACGCAGTGCGACTCGCTGCTCATGGGCGGCGACTGCGGCGCGCACACGTTCCCCTACATCGAAACGCGCAACCAAAGCGCAACCGTCGAACATGAAGCTTCGACCTCGAAGATCAGCGAGGACCAGCTCTTCTACTGCCTGCAACGTGGCATCGACCAGGAAGACGCGGTGAACATGATCGTGAGCGGTTTCTGCAAGACCGTTCTCAAGGAACTACCGATGGAATTTGCCGTGGAGGCACAGAACTTGTTAGCTGTGAGCCTGGAAGGTGCGGTCGGATGAACGCGATTGTTCCTTTGTTGAAGATCGAGAATCTTTCCGCCAAGGTCGGCGGCAAGAATGTGTTGCAGGGACTGTCGCTCACGCTGAACGCGGGCGAAGTGCACGCCATCATGGGCCCCAATGGTTCGGGCAAGAGCACGCTGGCATATGTGCTCGCCGGCCGGCCCGGCTACGAGATCACCGGTGGCAGCGTGCAATTCCACGGCGCGGATCTGCTGGCCATGCCGGCGGAAGAGCGCGCGCGCGCCGGCCTGTTCCTCGGCTTTCAGTATCCCGTGGAAATTCCCGGCGTGAACAACGTCTACCTGCTCAAGGCCGCCGTGAATGCCAAACGCAAGGCGGCGGGGCAACCCGAGGTCGACGCCTATGAATTCCTGCAGCTGGTGCGCGGCCAGATGAAGCTCATGCAGATGGACGAGAGCTTCCTGTCGCGGGGCGTCAACGAAGGTTTCTCGGGCGGCGAAAAGAAGCGCAACGAAATCCTGCAGATGCTGGTGCTCGAACCGACGCTCGCCGTGCTCGACGAAACCGATTCCGGTCTCGACATCGACGCACTCAAGGTCGTGGCGCGCGGCGTGAACTCACTGCGCTCGACCGATCGCGGCGTGCTGCTGATCACGCACTACCAGCGCCTGCTCGATCACATCGTTCCCGATCAGGTGCACGTGCTGGCGCGCGGCCGCATCGCGCGCTCTGGCGACAAGACACTGGCCCAGGAGCTCGAGAAACGCGGCTACGACTGGGTGCTCGAGGTCGCTTGACCATGATCTCGCTGCCGACTAACAAGGACGAGAACTGGCGCTACGCCAACCTGCGTCCGCTCGCAAAAGCCAGAGTCGATGAGGTCGCCGCCACACCGGGCACGCCCATCAACCTGCCTGCGCCCCTGCCGGACTACGAACGCTGGGTATTCGTCGATGGGCAATTCGCCCCGGCGCTGTCCAAGCCCGCCGCGAATACCTGCGCCGCACTGCTCGATGTGGGCGACGCTGGCGAAGCATTCGCCCTCATGCTCGATACCGCCATTGCTTCCGAAGGCGTCGACTTCGCGCTGGCGCGGATCAACGCGGCCCGCGGCACGCGTGTATTGCAGGTCGTCGCGCCCGACGGCACCAGCGCCAACATCGAGATCACCTTCGTTGCCACGGCCGCCGCCGCCGCCGGAATTTCTTATCCGCGCGTGCAAGTACACGCCGGTCAAAACGCGCAGCTGCGAATCGTCGAGCGCCACATCAGCGCCGGCGGCGCGGACTCCGTGGTCAACGCCGCCTTCGATCTGGCATTGCGTGCCGATTCGAGCGTCGATCACTGCCGGCTGCAGAACCTCGGCGATACCGCCAGCGGTTTCGACACCCTTATCGCACACGTCGGCGACCGCGCCAGTTACCGCCTGCGCACCGTCACCCTCGGAGGTTTGACCTCGCGCTCCACCCTCATGGTGAAGTTGGCGGGCCGTGCCGCGCGCTGTGAGCTCACCGCCGCCAGCATTGCCAATGGCATCCAGACGCACGACATTTATGCCGATATCGAGCACGCCGCCGCCGACACAGTGACTCGCGAGCTGTATCGCGGCATCGCCACCGATCGCGGCAAGCTCGGTTTCAACGGCAAAATCGTGGTGCGTGAGTCGGCACCCGGCTCGGACTCCGAACAATCGCTGAAGACTCTGCTCACGGGCAACGGCGCGGAAGCCTCGGTTCGACCGCAACTCGAAATCTATACCGACCGGGTACGCGCCAAGCATGGCGCCACCACCGGCAAGCTCGACGAGCAGATGCTGTTCTATCTGCTGTCACGCGGCATCGACCGGCGCACCGCGCAGACGCTGCTGCAATGGGCATTCATCGAAGACGCGATCTCGCGCCTGCAATGCGCGCAACTTCGTGCCGAGATCGAACAGCTGGTGGCGGCGCAGCTCAACGAGGTGTCCGTGCTCGAAGGATTGTTAGGCAAGCCATGAACGCGAATCCACAATCGGCTGGCGGTTACGACGCCGAGCGCGTCTGGCGCGACTTCCCCATCCTGGCGCGCCAGGTGCATGGCAAACCGTTGGTGTTCCTCGACAGCGCGGCATCGTCGCAGCGGCCGGCGAGCGTCATCGCCGCGGTCGCGGAGTACGAGCGGATGCATCATGCCAACGTGCATCGCGGCGTGCACCAGCTCAGCCAGGAAGCCACGCAACTATTCGAGCACGCGCGTGAACGCGTGCGCGACTTCGTGAACGCGGCGTCCACGCGCGAAGTCATCTTCACGCGGGGCACCACCGAATCCATCAATCTCGTGGCGCAGTCATACGCGCGCCCTCGTCTGCAGCGCGGCGACGAGATCCTGCTCACCGCGCTCGAGCATCACGCCAACATCGTGCCCTGGCAGCTCGTGGCGGAGCAGACCGGCGCGGTGGTGAAGGCGGTTCCCATGGACCGTCGCGGCGTCATCGACGTTGCTGAGGTCGCCGCGCACCTGAACGAACGAACGCGCATCGTGGCCTGCGCGCACATCTCGAACGCGCTCGGTACCGTGCTGCCGGTGCGAGAAATCACCCGCCTCGCGCACGCGCGCGGCGCCGTGGTGCTCATCGACGGCGCCCAGGCCGTGCCGCACCAGCGCGTGGACCTCAAAGCGCTCGACTGCGATTTCTATGCGTTCTCGGCGCACAAGATGTACGGCCCGACCGGCATCGGCGCGCTCATCGGACGCGAGTCGCTGCTCGAAGCCATGCCGCCCTGGCAAGGAGGCGGCGACATGATTCTCACCGTGAGCTTCGAGAAAACCACGTTCAACGTGCTGCCGTTCAAGTTCGAAGCGGGCACGCCCAACATCTCGGGCGCGGTGGGCATGGCCGCCGCCATAGACTATATCGACGCCATCGGAATCGACGCGGTTCACGAGCACGAGCAGCGCTTGCTGGCACTCGCCACGGAAAAACTGTCGCGCGTGCCGGGCCTTACCATCATCGGCACGGCGCCGGACAAGGCCGCGGTCATCTCCTTCACGATCGACGGCATCCATCCGCACGACCTCGGCACGATTCTCGATGCCGAAGGCGTGGCGGTTCGTACCGGGCATCACTGCGCCATGCCGGTCATGGAGTTCTTCAACGTGCCGGCGACCGCGCGCGCCTCGTTCGCGTGTTACTCGCGCGAGTCGGACATCGAGGCGTTGATCGCGGCCCTCGCCAAGGCTCGCGAGGTCTTCGGCTGATGGATCTCAAAGACCTGTATCGCGACGTGATCCTCGATCACAACAAGACGCCAAGATTGTTTGGCCGTCTCGACCCGGCGGACGCCGCCGCCGATGGCCACAATCCGCTGTGCGGCGATCGCCTGCACATCACGCTTCGCCTCGAAGGAGATCGGGTTTCCGACCTGCGTTTCGACGGCAAGGGTTGCGCAATCTCGGTGGCCTCGGCGTCTCTCATGTGCGAAGCCGTGAAGGGCAAACCACGTTCCGAGATCGCCCATCTGTTCAACGAGATTCACGACGTGCTCACGCACCACGACGCGCCAATCCCCGACGATCTCGGCAAGCTCGCGGCGCTGTCCGGCGTGCGCGAATTTCCGGTGCGTGTGAAATGCGCCAGCCTGTGCTGGCACACACTGAATGCCGCGCTGGACCGCAGTGCGGAACCCGTGAAAACCGAATGACGCTATTCCCATGAGAACGCACGACAACGAACCTTTCGTCCTGCGCCGCGACGTCAAGGCCGTCATGGTTCCGGCCGGCATCGACATCGAACTCAAATCCGGTCAGTCGGGATTCATCACGCAGGCTCTCGGCGGAAGCTTCACGCTGTACATGGAAGGCAACCTCTTCCGGCTGGCGGGCGCCGATGCCGACGCCATCGGCAAGGACGTCGTGAAGCAGCCCGAGCTTCCCCCCAATGCGACCGAGGACGACGTGCTCGCGGTGGCCTGGGAGCAGCTGCGGACCTGCTACGACCCGGAAATTCCAATCAACATTGTCGACCTCGGGCTCATTTACGAATGTACGGTGAGTGCACCGACGGATGGCGAGCGCGTGATCAGCGTGAGGCTGACCCTCACGGCACCCGGATGTGGCATGGGCGACGTACTGGTACAGGACTTAAGGCAGAAACTCGAAATCATCCCGACCGTGATCAAGGCCGATGTGGAGCTGGTGTTCGACCCGCCCTGGAACCAATCCATGATGACCGAGGCCGCCCGCCTCCAGACCGGGATGTTCTAACAAGGTCATGTCCGACTGGACTGATATCGGAAGCATCGCCGAACTCGAAGCGAGTTCACGTCTCGAAGCGGACGTCGATGGCTACCGCGTGCGCGTGGCGCAGGTTAATGGCACGCTGTATGCGTTCGAGGACCGCTGCACGCATGACGACTCGCCCTTTGACGACGCTCCCATCGAAGACTCGGAAATCATCTGCCCGCGCCATGGCGCGCGCTTCTGCCTGCGCACCGGGACGGCGCTCTCGCCGCCTGCCTACGAGCCACTGCGGATCTTCGAAGCGCGCGCCAGCGACGGTCGCGTCGAGGTGCGCGTGTGAGCACTGACAACAAGGCGAAACGTCTCACGTTGATTCGGCACGCCAACGCCGAGCAGGACGTCGACGTGCGCGACTTCGAGCGTCCGCTGAGCCGCAAGGGTCAGGGCGAAGCTCTCGAGATGGCTCGTCGTTTCCAGGAACGCGGCCTGGTGCCCGACCTGATTCTCGCCAGCGCCGCCGCGCGAACCCGCGAAACCGCCGAGACTTTCGCCAAGGTATTGGGCGTGGCGACCCGGCTGCTGCAGGCCGACGACGGGCTGTACCTGGCCGAAGGCGACTACATACTGACGACCATTCGGGCCGTCGGTCCGCGCGTCGGCCACCTCATGGTCATCGGGCACAACCCGGGAATCTCGGCGGCCGCGATCTCGCTGGCGCCGGAAGCAATTACCAACGATCTGCCTACCTGCGGCACGCTGACCATGAGTGTCAGCTGCGCCACCTGGAATCTCATCGACCGGCGCTGTGTGCGCGACTCGGAACGCGACTCGCCCCGAAAATTCTTCGACTTCGGTTAATGGGGACACTCCCCATTTCCTGGCAAAAGGGGCCGGACCTCAAGGAGTCCCCTGCTAGCTACTACGCGCAACCTGGGCGATGTCGACGACCGCCCCCTGATCCCGCTCGCGCCGCACGGACGGACCTGACATCTGTAAGTCACCGATCGTGCAGCAGTCGCGGCCGGCTTGCTTCGAGCGGTACAGCGCTTCGTCGGCGAGGCGGATCAGCGTTTCACGTTCGCGCGTCATGGTCGAATCGGAGATGCCGAAGCTCGCGGTGAATACGGGCGAGCCTGAAAGCAGGTGGGCCTGCGCCAGCGCAATGCGCAGACGGCCCACGACTTCCGCGGCGCGTTCGGCATTGGCGCCCGGCAACAGCAGGGCAAACTCCTCGCCGCCCCAACGCACCACGTGATCGCGGTCGCGCACCACCTCGCGGGCAGTGTCGGCGAACAGTTTCAACGCGCGGTCGCCGGCCTCGTGGCCCTGCGTGTCGTTGAGGCGCTTGAAGAAATCGAGATCCGCCATCACCACGGCAAACGCCGAATCGACCGCCATGAGATTGCCGAGCACTTCCTCGGCCGCGCGACGATTGGTGAGACCGGTGAGACTGTCGGTACTGGCCTGCAACTGCGAACGCTCGAAGGCGCGCAGCGTGCCGATGCGCGTACCGGCGTGCACGCCGAGCGCGGTGAGCTGCGCAATCTGCTCGGGGTTGGGCGGCTTGCCCTTGGCGCCGGTGACGTGCAGCACGCCAAGCGCGCGCCCCATGAAATTAACCGGCACGCAGGCCGCGGAGATCGAGCCGCCCAGGCGCCCTAACAACTTGGGGCAGGCGTTGAGCGCGTCGGCGTCGGGAAAGATCTGCGGGTGTCCGCGGCGGACCGCAATGCAGCTATAAGGGGATTCCACGCCGCAGTTCGGCGATCCATTCTTCGGGTGCACGCAGGCGCGCTCGAGATGGGCGCGCGACGAATCCGCAAGCAGCAGCTCCATCGGGTGCACGTCGGAAATTGCGCTCATGGCGCGGGCGATGACTCGATCGGCTTCGGCTTCCGAGTCGGCCATTTCGAGCGCCTCGACCAGTTGGTTGCTGAAGGTGCTGCGTCCCGCCTCGGAGCGCAGCCGCGTCAGCATGCCCTGCATGGTGTCGGCCAACAGATTGATCATGCGTGCTAGCCCGCTCACCTCGTCCGAACCGTGCGAATCGCAGCGGTTGTCCATGTCACCGGCCGCCAGCGCCTGGGCGACTTCGCCCACCGTCACGATCGAATTTCGGATGGAGCGCGCCAGCGCCCACAGCATGAGACCCACCAGCAGCGCGGCGAACAGCGCGCCACCGATCACCCACAGGGTGACCGTGTTGCCACGAGCGGCCTCGGCCAATACGCGGGTCTCGACCCGTTGGAGCACCGCACGCATGCGCGTCATCGCATCGCGCAAACCTGTCTCCAGGGCCGCGCGCCGCGGCTCGAGATCGGCAAATGCCCAAGCGGTTGCGCCGCCCGTGTTCTCACGCAGGTTCGCTTCAGCACTTTCTAAATATTTCGCGGCTGACGGCCGCAGGCCATCGGTGATCCCCGCGACTTCCGCGGTGGCCGGCAGCGCCCAGGTGAGATCGAGTTGCGCGCGCAGCGCGTTCAGAAAGGTTTGCTGACCCGCGCCTGGCACACTCCCCGGAGACTGAGGGTCAACGGTGCTGTCAGTGAGGATGGTGAGGGTCCGATCGAGAGATCGCTGGACGGCGGCGACGCGCGCCAGGTCCGTACTTGCCTCGGACTGCATGTGCATGGCGCGCAACGCACCAAACAATACCGCACCCCCGCATATGAGCAGGGTGCCGAACGTTATGTAGAAGCGACCGATGATTGGAATCGAAGCGAACCAGCGGCGCGTGTTTCGACCTGTCATTACCTTCCCGCCCCTCCGGCGAATCGCGTATCCCGGTATCGGCGGATCCGCGATGGACGTTAGGGGTATGGAGGAAGATTCCGCTCATCGCCGCGCGACGCAGTACTCAGTTTGCTCAACACGGAATGGAATCCGACGTGCTAGCGCGCCGCCAGCGACAAAAGCCCGGCGTTGCCGCCAATCGCAGCCGTATTGGTGGTGATGGTCTGCTCCGTGGCCATGCGGTGCAGGTAGTGCGGACCACCCGCTTTGGGACCGGTGCCGGACAGCCCCATGCCGCCGAAAGGCTGCACACCCACCACTGCGCCGATCATGTTGCGATTGATGTAGACGTTGCCTACCCGCAGCGTGCGCGCAATGCGCTGCGCCAGCCCGTCGATGCGCGTGTGTATGCCCAGCGTGAGCCCGTAGCCGAGCGCATTGATCGCGGCGACCATCGCATCGAGATCGCGCGCGCGATAGGTGACGAGATGGACCACCGGGCCGAAGATCTCGCGCTGCAACGCTCCGAGCGAACCGATTTCGACCGCCAGTGGCGCGAAGAAGCGACCACGCGACTTCGCTGCGCCCGGTGCGCGGTGGCTCCATGGCGCACCTTTGACGATGCTCTCGGCGTGTTTCGTGAGCATCGACATCGCTTCGTCGTCGATCACCGGCCCCACGTCGGTGCCGAGCCGCGCTGGATCGCCGAGCACCAGTTCATCCATGCAGCCGGCCAACAAGGTTTTCACGCGCGGCGCGATTTCTTCCTGCACCAGCAAGACACGCAGCGCCGAGCAACGCTGCCCCGCACTGTTGAAGCCGGACTGAACCACGTCGAGCACCAGCTGTTCGGCGAGCGCCGAACTGTCGGCCAGCATGACATTGAGCCCGCCGGTCTCGGCAATCAGCGTGCCGATGGCGCCAGGCCGGCCCGCCATCGAGCGTTCGATGAGCCGCGCGGTATCCGTCGAACCGGTGAACACCAGGCCCGCGAGTCGCGGATCGCGCGACAACGAACCACCGACCTCCGCACCATCGCCAGGCACGAATTGCAGTGCTTCGGGCGGAACTCCGGCCTGCAGCAGCAGACCCGTGGCGAACGCGGCGGTGAGCGGCGTCTGTTCGGCGGGCTTGGCCACCACGGTGTTGCCCGCGGCCAGCGCCGCGGCGATCTGGCCGGTGTAGATAGCCAGCGGAAAATTCCATGGGCTGATACAGCCGAATACGCCCTTGCCGCGCATGCGCAAGCGGTTGCGCTCGCCCGTGGGGCCGGGCAGCGTGCTCTCGTGCGAGAAGTCGCGGCGCGCCCGCGCGGCGTAGTACCGCAGGAAATCGACGGCTTCACGCACTTCACCGATGGAATCGGGCAAGGTCTTGCCGGCTTCGCGTACGCACCGCGCCACCAGCGCCGCCGTCTGCTCCTCGAACAGGATCGCGGCGCGCTCGAGCACCGCCGCGCGACGTTCGCCACCGGCCGCGTCCCAGTCTTCCTGGGCGCGAAGTGCCGCGCCGATGGCACTGTCCACCATGGCCGCGTCGGCAGAAACGCAGGCGCCGATCTGCTCCGCGGTGTCGGCAGGATTGAACAGCGCGACGCCCTTGCCGGTCTGCGTCTGGCCCGAGACGATCGGCGCCGCGCTCCAGGGTTGCTGGGAAGCGCGTTCGCAGTCGCGCAACAACGCATCGACCGCCTGCCCGTCGGCAAAATTGAAACCAGCGGAATTCTCGCGCTCTGGCGCAAAGAGGTTCAGGGGCAACGGGATGCGCGGATGCGCCACGCGCTCGAGCGCGTCGACCTCGGCGACCGGATCGGCCACCACTTCTTCGGCCGGCAGACTCGCATCGACGATGCGGTTGACGAACGAGGTGTTGGCGCCGTTCTCGAGCAGACGCCGCACCAGGTACGGCAACAGATCTTCGTGCGCACCAACTGGCGCGTAAACGCGGCACGGGAATTTTCCCCACGGCCCGCGCACCACGCTGTCGTAGAGCTCCGCCCCCATGCCATGAAGACGTTGAAACTCGAAACGATTGGCATCGCCACCGAACACTTCGGCGACGTGGGCGATGGTGTGCGCATTGTGCGTGGCGAACTGCGGATAGATCCGGTCGCCGGCGCTTTCGAGCAGGCGTGCGCATGCGAGGTACGACACGTCCGTGTTCGATTTGCGCGTGAACACGGGATAGCCGTCCAGCCCGCGCTCCTGCGCGCGCTTGATCTCGGTGTCCCAGTAGGCGCCCTTGACCAGCC
>JBDTSV010000070.1:0-28013 GCA_039930985.1 Pseudomonadota bacterium | reverse complement strand
GAGGCCGGTGGCGCCGAGCACGAAGGCGATGAGCTGGCCACGGATCGGCGGCGCCGCGAGCAGCGATGCGCGACGCGCGCGGCCGATGACCGTAAGCAATAGATAGACGCCCAGTACCAGGCCGACGAGACCCAGGTTGAACCACAACGACAGGTAGTGATTGTGCGGCGAGAACTGGAATGCCATCGACCAGTACGCGTCCCAACCGAACCCGGTGATGAAAGTGATGGGATGCACGAACATCGCCGCGAGCGCGTCGGCCCAGATGTCGCTGCGACCCGAGGACGCCGTGCTCGCATCGATCGAACCGGAGATACCGATCATCCGTTCAGCCAGCAGGTTGCCATAGGGCGACAGCGACACCGCCAGCACCAGCAGGATGAGCGTGCCGAACACCCATCCCGAAATGCGGCCATACGAGATGAGATGACGATATAGATAGGCGCCCACGGCGCAGGCCATGGCCAGGCCGACGAATCCGCCGCGCGAAGCCGTCATGACCAGCGCCATCGCGCCGATCAGTGTGGCGCCAAACCAGAACAGGCGCCGCACCCCGTGCGCGGCGACTGCCGCGGCGATGGTGGCCGGCAGGAACAGGATGATGAATGCCGCGTACTGATTCGATTCGCCGATGGCGCCGGTGGTGCGCCCGTCCTCGCGGATGCGGAAGCCGAGACTGATGAGACCGGCCGCGTCGAGGATCGTCAGGACGTTCGCGAACAGCGCGCCGAGCAACAGGCCCTTGATCACCTTCATCGCGTCCTCGTTCGTCTGCACGCCGAACAGGCACACCACGAAGAAGATGTAGTGATCGACCAGACCGCTCTTGAGCTTGATGGCGCTTTGCACCAGGTCATAGTGCGGATACTGGACCAGCAGCCCCGCGACCAGCAGCGTGACAATGGCATAGGCGATCATCACGATGAACGCGCCCTGGATCTGCCCGGCCACGACGATGCTGCCGCGCCCCACCACCATGCGCAACGCGATGAAGACCGCAATCATGTAGATGAGCAGGTTCTTCGCCGACAAGCCGGGCGCCAGACTCAGCTCCAGATTGAGCGCATCCGTTGCCAGCAGGAATAATGCGGCGAATCCGAGAATCGTCGGCATGCGTCAGACTCGTCTGAGAACAGTGGATACGGTTGCAGCCGGCAGGCAACTCATCAGTAGGCGGTGTCCGTCTTCACCACCGCGACAACGGTGGCCAGCATGATTTCCAGATCCAGCATCGGCGACCACCGACGCATGTACTCGAGATCGAACAGTACGCGCGCTTCCATGAGTTCCACCCGGGCGGTCTCACCGCGACAGCCGCGCACCTGCGCAAGTCCTGTAATGCCCGGCAAAACCTTGTGCCGAACCATGTACCGTTTGATGAGTTTCCGGTATTCCTCGTTGTGTGCGACCGCGTGTGGGCGCGGTCCTACGATGCTCATCGTTCCCTGCAATACGTTAATTAGCTGCGGCAGCTCGTCGAGCGACCAGCGACGCAGGTGTTTGCCGATCGCCGTCACGCGAGCGTCGTTGCGACCCGCCTGCGTCACTTTGGCGCCGTTCTCGCACACCGACATGCTGCGGAACTTGAAGACATTGATCTCCTGCCCGTCCAGCCCGTAGCGTCGCTGGCGGAACAACACCGGGCCAGGCGAGCTGCGTTTCACCGCCCAGGCGATGCCTAACAACAACGGCGACAGCAGCAGCAGCGCGATCGTGGCCAGGCTCACGTCCATGAGACGCTTGATCAGGCCGCGGTAGCCGTGGAACGGCGTTTCGCACATGGCCACCACCGGCATGCCGAGGATGTCGCTGGCACGCTGCTGGATCATGTCGAACCCCGACACATCCGGCAGGTAGTAGATGGACGCCGTGGTGTCGCCGAGCTCGTGCACGAGATCGCGCACCCGCGCCACCTGCCCGGGCGGTATGGCGATGAAGATCATGTCTATGTTGCGGCCGTTGACGAAGGCCGAGACGTCTGCGAAGCGCCCCAGCAGCTGCGCGTGCTCCGAACAGCCGAGCCGGTCGCTGCCGCGGTCGTCGAAGAAGCCCGCTACCGAGATGCCGAGCTCGACGTGGCGCTTGAGCCGCTTGGCGAGTTCCAAGCTCGCGGTGGTACAACCGACGGCGATGGCGCGGCGCGCCTGGGCGGCGTCGCGCAGCAGCGCACGGGTAACGCCCTGCAACAGCAGCGAGAGGATCACGAGCAATACCGGCGTCACCAGCACCCAGGTGACGACCACGCGCCGAGAGAAGTCTTCGGAAAACTTGGTGACGTAGCCAAGCGCCAGAAGCGTCGCCACCAGCACGGCCCACCGCAGCAGCAGATTGGTGGCGAGCTCGAGCCGGCCGGAGACGATCTGCGAGCTCGAGCCGCGGGACGGGATGAAGCCCAGCGTGCACGTGGCCGCGACGATCGACAGGACCAGGAATGGGCGGCCGTAGTCCACGTCGTACAGCCGTGTCAGTGGATAGAACATCACGCCGGCGAGTACCGCCGGCAATGCATCCATGAGCCACAGCAATACCGGCGCGGCAAGCGAGGTGCCGCGCTTGAAGATGATGGGTTGACTGACCTGATGATGGTATTCGTTGCTCACGCCAGAGCAGAATAGAAAAAGGCCGACGTCATTGACGCCGGCCCGTGTCTTCACTGCCTATCGCCCGACGATTACACGTCGACGATTTATCCCACTGACGTAATCAATGCACTGACAACGCTGGCGGCGATGTCGGACTCGACGATTGCACCACTCCAGCGAGCGTCTGATCCATCGAATGCAGCCAGTTTTCCAGGTTGGTGTAGCCGTTTGACGTCACCGAACTCGGATTCGAAGGCAGCGTCAACGTGCGCTTGTTCTGTGCATACGATGGCCAACCACCGGCGTTCTTGGCACAACGCGTGCTGCCGTTGGCGGCGACACAGTTGATGATCTGCCCGTTGCGGCTCTTGACGCTCTGCACCACGCGCTTGTCGACGGAGTCGCGGTCGGTCGGTCGCGCGCCGGCGAACTTGAGCACGCGATCGTAGACGGCGCTGTTTGCGGTACCGCGCGCTGTGAGCCCGCTGTTCCAGATCGGAATCGTCACGGTCTGAAGCAGGCTCGAGAGCACGTCGCCGCCGGTGAGCGTGACCAGGCCGGCGCTCGATTCGGGCGCGTAATTGTCATCGGTATATACACGGCTGCCGGACACCAGCGAGAGACTGCCGCTGGTGCGCACGAAGATCGGCCGCGTTTCGCGCGCGAAGCTCGGACCGCGCAGGAACACGTTGCCGACGACCGAGCTCTTGGTGACGCGGCCCTGCTCGCTCTGCAGGTCGACGTCCATGGTGCCGCGGTCGTAGATGAGGTTGTTGACGAACACGAATTCCGTGGCGCGCGACAGCGGGTTGCGCTCGACGACGTGCGCGAACAGGTTGCCAACCATCGTGACGCTGTTGCCGGCGGTGCTGCCTAGCCACACGCCGAAGCCGTGCTTCTCCATGCCCGAGCCGTCGTCCTTGGGATGAATGGACTCGTTGAGCGGTTCGGCAAAAATGTTGTTGCTGAAAGTGATGTTGTCGGCGGGACCGTAGGTGCTGGCGAGCTCATCGATGGCCCAGCTCATCGAACAGTGGTCGATGACGATGTTGCGCAATGGCTTGGTGCTGCTGCCTTCGATCTTGAGGGAGTCGCGGTTGGCCGGGTCCGGACCATTCGTGTCGTCGCCGGTGCGCAGACGAATGTGCTGGACGAGCACGTCGGAGGCCTGGATCTTCAGGGCCGCGCCACGCAGCACGATTCCGGGCGACGGCGCAGTCTGACCCGCGATGGTGATTTTGCTGTTGCGGATCATGAGATCGGAGGTCAGGCGGATGACGCCCGACACTTCGAATACGCAGACTCGCGCCGTCGTTCCGTCGATGCAGGCCTTGAGCGAGCCCGTGCCGCTGGCGTTGAGATTGGTCACCTTGTACACCGTGCCACCGCGACCGGCCGGCGTGTCGATACCGAACCCGGACGCTCCCGGGATGACTGGCACTGCCTGCGCCGCGGTCGATCCTATCGCGGCAAGTGCCGCGGCTAACAAGATCAGTGGCCTCATGGTGCGTCGCACGCTAGCAAGCTTCATTCCTGGAACCCCTCGGAGAAAATGACGACGTGTGTCGGATGGAAGACCGGTCAGATGGATTTGGTGGCGACCGTGGTCGCCGGACCTTCGAGGCCGCCGGCATTCACGGCAACCACCGCGAAGTACCAGGTGCCCGAATCGAGCGCGGAGAATTCGTACGAAGTCGTGGCCGGATCGTCGATCAACACGCTGCGATCGAGATCGTTCGTGTTGCGTCCGTAGAGGATGCGATAGCCGGCGAGATCGTCGAGCGGCGAACCATCCACCTTGGATGGTGGCTTTTCCCACTGCAGCGACGCGATGCCATTTCCAGCGTCTTCGCCGACCACGGTGATGGAGAACGGCGAGCTCTCGGTTTCGCGCGCCGAATCGGCGACCTTGATCGTGATGGATTCGTAAACGCCGAGATCGCTTTCGCCGGGCGTTCCGCTGATATGGCCATTGGTGGGATCCATGCTGGCCCACGGCGGAAGATTGGTTGCCGAGAAGCGCAACGCGTCGCCATCCGCATCGGCTGCGGTGGGCTGATAGTCGTAGGTCACGCCTACACGCGCCAGTTCGGTCGCGGCGGCGGAAATCGTCGGCGCGCGATTGACGCTGGCCGGTGCGACTGGCGCCTGAGGCGCTGCCGACTGCGACATCGGCGCGGAACCACCGGAACCTCCGCCACCGCAGCCACTGCAGATCGCCATCGGAACCAGAGGCAGGAGTGCTCTTACGAAATCGCGCGCTTGTCGTTGCATCTGTCAGAATCCTCTGGCCTGTCCACAGTGTGGGTGGGCAAGATTTAGGACTCCGAGTGCAGATGTTTCAACGCGGTGGGCGAAAACTGCCCGACAGCTCCTACGTCGCCAAGTGCCGACAAATAAGTCTTATCAACGGGTTATGTCGCGCTACGAGATTCCCTGATGTCACAGAACTGTGACCGGGCTCAAAAGCCGGCGAGCGCCGGCTCTCTCTATATATATATGTGTCAGCCAACCAGCCTGGCTGACGGACGGGTTACCAGCAGACACCTTCGTACCGGCAGCGCAGCAGGTCGCGATTCGGCAGATTGACGAGGTCGAGCACGTATTGCTCGGAACGCACGCGTGCCTGCAGCGCATCGCTGAGTGCCGACTGCTGCAGCCCGACGAGGATCACTTCGGACGGATCGATCATCTCTTCGATGTTCGCGCAGAGCAGCGAACCCAGGTGCGGGATGTTGGCGTCGATGTAACTGCGATTGGCGCCTAACAACCGTGACAACTGCACTTCCGGATCGAAGATGCGAAGTTCGCAGCCCTCGCCGATCAGCCGCTTGGCGACCAGCACCAGCGGCGATTCGCGCAGGTCATCCGTGCCGGTCTTGAACGACAGGCCCAGCATGCCCACCTTGGGCCGGCCGAGCTTGAGGATTTTGTCGACCGCATGATCGATGTGCACGCGATTGCTCACCAGCAGGCTGGACAGCATCGGCAGCTCGAGATCGTTGAGCTTCGCGATGGTGGTGAGCGCGCGCAGATCCTTGGGCAGGCACGAACCGCCGAAGGCAAAACCCGGCTTCAGATAGGCGGGTGAGATATTCAGCCGTTTGTCGGCGCACACCAGGCGCATGACTTCATGCCCATCGATGCCCAACGATTGCGACATGCGGCCGATCTCGTTGGCGAACGTGATCTTGAGCGCATGGAACGCGTTGCAGCTCATCTTGAGCGTCTCGGCCACGCGAATGTTGGTGACCAGAAACCGCGCCTCGAGATGCTGGAACAACGCGCGCACGACTTCGACGGCCGCCTCGCAGTTGCTGCCGATCACGGTGTACGGTGGGTGATCGTAGTCACGGATCGAGGAACCCTCGCGCAGGAACTCGGGCTGAAAACACAATCCGAAGTCGACGCCGGACTTCTTGCCGCTGGCGCGCTCGAGAATCGGCTCGATCTTCTCCTGCACGGTTCCCGGTTGAACGGTCGAGCGGATCACGATCGTGTGGAACTCGCGCTTCTGCTTGAGCGCGACCCCGAGCTGTTCGCTCAGACGCAGGATGGCGGTCAGGTCCTGGCTGCCGTTCGATGCCGATGGCGTACCGACGCACACGAACGACAATTCCGTATCGCGCATCGCCTGCATCGCATCGTCGGTCACCGACACGCGCCCCGAATCGACCACATCGCGCATGAGTTCCTGGATGCCCTCCTCGAGAATCGGCGACTTGCCGCTGCGGATCAGGCCGAGCTTGACCGGATCGACGTCCACGCCGACGACCTGGTGTCCGTCACGCGCCAGGCAGGCCAGTGATACCGCGCCCACGTAACCAAGGCCGAAGATGCTGATGCGCTTGAGTACAACGGGATTGCTCTTGTTAGCCTGGGGACTGGCACCATTTTCGTCCTCGAAAATGGTGCCAGTCCCCAATTCTTCTTTAGTAGTAAGCACTTTCGTTGCGTTCCTTGGATCGATTGAGGGCCACGCCGAGCAGATTCATTTCGCTCAACACTTCCTTGGCTCCGCGCAACATGGCGCGGCCGCTCTTGCCCTCTGAGACCACCAGCAGCAGCGAATCGAATTGCGGCGCGAACGCCAGCACGTCATCCGAGGCGAGCAGCGGCGGCATGTCGAAGATCACGATGCGGCGCGGCATCTCACGGTCGAGCGCGGCCGTGAACTCGCCCATGCGCGGCGAGTTGAGGAATTCCGAGGAGTGCTGGAACGCGCGCGAGTTCGGGATGATGCCAAGCCGCTCGGACTGAAGGTTGTAGACCACCTCCTCGAGCTCCGCCTTGCCCAGCAGATAGTCCGACAGACCCTTCTCGAAACTCATTCCCAGGTAGTTGGCCACCTGTGGACGCTGCAGGTCGAGGTCTACCAGGAAGACCCAGGTGTTCACGTCCTGCGACAGCGCGAGTGCCAGATTGATGGCGGTCATGGTCTTGCCCTCGCCCACCGACATGCCGGACACCGCGATGGAATTCCACTTGTGCATGTCGAGGCGGCGCAGTACGCGCGTGCGCAGGATCTTGAACGCACGCAGTGCGGCAACGTCGGAGACAGCCGGCAGCACGCAATGCCGCTCCATCGCGCGTGCGTCGACACTGGCCTGGCGGAAACGCCGTGCCTGCTGCAACTCGGCCGGCTGCGCGCTCACGCGGCGCACGCGCTGCCGCAGGTTCGCGGAGTCGATGGCGTTCGGGCGTTCGCTGCCGACACGGTCGGTAAAGTTGCGGCGGATCGCGTCTTCCATGGTCGTGCTCATTTGATGTGTCTCTCTTTGACTCAAAGGTAATTCTTGATGACTGCGAACAGGACCCACACGCCGACGATTCCGCTCGCACTGGCGGTGACCAGTCGCCACGCATTGCGTCGTCGCGAACGTGAGTTGCGGATGTCGGGTATGGCAACCAATGGCGACACCGACAGCAACTCGCGGATATCGCGCGCACCGCGCACCTTGGGATCCATTGCCTCGGCGGCGACTGTGACCGTGAGAGCGAGCACCACCGATGCCACCAATCCGACCAGCAGCATTGCGAGCCGTTCGGGTTTGGAGGGTACGGACGGAAGCATCGGCGCCTGCACGAGACGGAATTCATCCTGGCGGCCGCCGACAATCGCCGCCTCGCTCACTTCCGCGTCCATCTGCCGATTCAGCAGCTGCTCATACTTTTCGCGCGCGATGGTCAGGTCGCGCGTCGCGTTCGAGTATTCACGTTCGACCTGCGGGGCGGCCGTCACGTTCTTCTCGAGTCCGCTCATCTTCGCCCGCAGCTCCGCGCCGCGCGCCATCAGGCTGCCCAGCTGACTGTCGGTGGCATTGATCTGCGTGCGCAGCTGCATACCAACCGGCGTGCCATCGGCCATCTCCACGTCGCCGCGTTCGCCGCTCTTGATGCGCGTCTCGAGCGTGGCAATGTCACGCTGCAGCCTCTTGATGTCCGGGTGCTCGGCGCCATAGCGCTGCTGCGCTTCGGCGAGCGTGGCGCGCTTGGTGGTGAGCTGTGAACGCAGGCTCGTGCCTGACCCGGCGCTGGTGCCGTACTTCAGGCTGTCGATCTGGCGGCGCAGTGCCACCATGTCCGGGTGGCTTTCGTCGTAGCTCGAGCGCATGCGTGAATACTGGTCTTCGAGCTGGCGCACGCTGCCGGCGTCGGGACCGGCGGCGCGCGACTGCTCGAGCTGCGCGGCAAGGAACACGCGCTCCTGGCGCAACGAGCTGATCTGCTGATTGATCTGTTCGAGCTGCGTCTCGGTGCGGTCCATGATCGACATGTTGACCTCGGTCAGCTCCGGAAGCTGCCCGGCGTTGGCGCGCTTGAATTCAGCGAGCTTCGACTCGAGGCCGGAGACCTGCTTGCGCACGCGCTCCGCTTCGCTGGCATAGAACTGCGCCGAATTGGAGGCGCGTCCCTGGCGTTGACGCCGGTGCTCGGCGAGGAACGCCGTAACCAGCCACTGCGCGCCCTTCTGCGCCTTGGCAGGATCGCGGTGGTCGTATGACAAGGTGAACGCGTCGACCACCTCACGCTCGCGCCCGGTGCGCGGATCGAGGATGGGCGTGGTCACGATACTCACGCTGATGTCGCGCTTCAGGCGCTGGAGCATGGAGTCGTCGTCGTAGCCCGGATACAGGTCCTGCTCCTTGGCCATCTTGCGCAGGTTGCTGTCGGTCAGAACGATGCCCTTGAGGTTCTGCACGTACTGATCCGCGTAGCTTTCGCCGCCGGAAGTCTCGGCCAGCGACTGCGCGCTCGACGGCTCGTCGATTTCCACCAGCGCGGACGAGGTGTACAGGTCGGGCAATCCAATGGACAGCAGGATGGCGAGCGCCGCGATCGGGATCGCGACGCCGAACAGCAGCCCCTTGCGGCGCGCGATCGCGTGTATGTAGCCCGAGAATTCAGGGGTATTTTCAGATTCCATATTCAGTCGTTCCTTCAGCGGCGACGTTGCAGGGGTTGATAGAGGATCGAGACCATGGCACCGCTCGAGGTGGCGTCCTCGACTTCACTGCGGAATTCCTGCCAGGTGTAGTCGTAGGCAAAGCGCAGCGAGAATTCCTCCTGCCAGCGCCATTGCAGGCCGAGATCGCCGGTGGCATAGCTGCGCGCGCCCAGACCCGAGGACGGGTCGACCGCATCGTCATGCGTACCACGCAACCCGGCCAACAAACTCAGGCGCGGCGTCATGGCGCGCGTGAACCGCAACCGCAGCTGATCGCGCGTCACCACCGCACCGGCCGAAGACGGCCCGACGTTACGCGACAGGTCCGTAAACAGTTCGTTGCGGCCCAGCTGGAAACTCAGGCCGGCGCCGGCCACCCAGGCCACATCCGAATCGCCATCCTGCAGCTCCACGTTCTGCGCACCCACGCGCAGGTACTTGCGCGTCTCGGCAGCATTCCGCGTGCCCCACTCGAGCTCGGCGCCATAGGAGTTGGTGACTTCCAGCGTGTCGATGTCGTAGCGCGCACCGCGCAGACGGGTGATCAGCGTCGATCGTTCGTTCAAACGCGTGACCAGCCCCGCCGCAGCATCGACGACGTTGTAGTCCACCTGCGCAGCGGAGATCTGCTCATCGAAGCTCACGTTCGTGTACCCGGCCTCGAACTGCAGCTCACGGCGCGGCGAGAGCTCCATGCTCATCGAGGGCCTGACGCTTGCGCGAAAGCGGCGGTTGTCGACCAGCACGCGGCCACTGTCGCCCAGATCCGGCTCGCCGAGATCACCGCCGTCGGCGGCGGTCGGCTGCTCGCTGTTGACCACGTCCTGCTGCGCAAAGTCGCCGCGAACGCGCGTCTCGACTCTCTGGCCGCGATGCAGCCAGTCGAGCGTTCCGAAATAGTCGACCGCGTCGAGATCGGAGGCGTCAGGGAAATACGTCGCGCGCACGCGCGGCGTGAAACTGAACTCACCTGTCTGCGTGAGCGTGCGCAATTCCAGCGCGGCGTCGACTAGCGGTCCCTGAACCTCGATCTCGGTGCCGGGAGTAGTCAGCCGGTAGTTGTCGTCGAACAGGTAACCAGCCTCCACGCTGGGATTGAACTCCCAGGCGGCCGCGCTGGCGGTTCCGCCGGCGAGCACGGCGACCGCCGGCAGCGCCAAAACGAATGTCTTTTTCATGACGCACCTCACCTCATGGCACGACGACGACGTCGCCGCTCTGCAGGTCGATGTTCTGATCGAGCCGCTTACCGCGTACCACGTCGTTGTAGCGGAACGGCAGTGACTGCTTGCCGGTGGGCGTACGGCGCAGGATCGTGATGTCACCAAGCGCCGCGAACGCGGTCGTCCCACCAGCCATCGATAGCGCCTGCATGACGTCCACGGTCGGATTCATGATGAACTCGCCGGGCTTGTTGACCTGGCCGATCACGTAAACCTTGTTTCCCTTGATCTCCTGGATGGACACGGTGACCACCGGGTCGGAGATGTATTTCGCCAGCCGTTGGCTCATGGTCTTGTTGAGGTCGGCCACGGTCTTGCCGCGGGCGTCAACTTCACCCACCAGCGGAAACGAAAACGCGCCGTCGGGCCGCACCAGGGCCGGACGCTGGAGGTCGGGCTCCTTCCACACGCTGATCGACAGCAGGTCGCCCGGCTTCACCGTGTAGTTAGCATCCTGGGCCATCACGCCGCTGGCCCAGGCGAGCGCCGCGATGATGCAACAGGCCATCAAAAACTTCTTCATGTACGTTCTCCGAGCAGATTGTCGTAAGCAGCGAGCAGGTGCGGCGCCTCGTGTTGCCACGAGAGCAGGCGTTCGACGCGTTCCCGGCCGATGGCGCCCATGTGCGTGCGCTGGGCCTCGTCGGCCAGCAGCGAAACCATTTTCTGGGCGAGATCCGCCACATCATTGGGACGCGCGTACCAGGACGCGTCGCCCGCCGAGACGCGCCCTTCGGTGAGATCGAACTGCACCACCGGCTTGCCGAGCGCCATGTACTCCATGATCTTGTTCATCGTGGAGCGGTCGTTCATGTCGTTGGCGCGATCGGGATTCACGCAAATGTCGGCGGTATTGAGCATCTCGAGCAACTCGGCGTCGGGCGCGCGGCCGGTGAAGGTCACGTACTCGGCTACGCCTAACTGCTTGGCCAGCTCGCGCATGGCTGGAAGCTCAGTGCCCCCGCCCACGAGGCCGAATTGAATATCCGTGTGTTTCAGGTGATGCACGATGAGCTGCACGGCATGCAGCAGCAGGTCGATGCCTTCCTGCTTGCCCATGACGCCGACGTATCCGACCAGGTAGCGCCGGCCCTTCTTCAGCTCGGGATTGGCCGGCACCTTCTTGATGCGCGTGAGATCTGGCCCCGAGCGCACGACGAACACGTCCCGGGGGTTCTTGCCGCCGCGGTCGATGGCGATGTTCCGATAGGATTCATTGGTGGATATCACAAGGTTTGCCGTCCTGAAACTCATGCGCTCCAACGCGACCAGCAAGCGACGGCCAAAGCCACGCTTGCCGAACTTCGCTTCGTAGAGCTCGGGGTTGATGTCATGGTGATCGAATACGTACTTCTTGCCGAACAGCTTGTAGAACGCGCCGATCATGAAAATGGTGTCGGGCGGATTGCAGGCGTGGATCACGTCGAATCCACGTCCAAAGAAGATCTTCAGTGAGAGCCAGAACTCCATGGCGAGCGCCACGCTGTATTCGAGCGCGTATCCGAGGACGCCATCCGCCTCGGTCGGCAGCCAGTGCCGGTGGATGTCGATGCCTTCGAGCTGCTCGAAGTTCAGCTCGTAGCCCGGCGCCTTCGGACAGATGATCGACACGAGATAGCCGGCGGCCGACAAGGTGCGGGCCTCCTGCCACACACGCCGGTCGAACGGGCACGGCAGGTTCTCGACGATGATGAGCACTCGCCGATTCTTGCTGGGCCGCTCGACGGAACGCGCTGCGCCCTGCAAGGTGGCGCTGGTGACGGAATCGGACACTCAACCTCCCGGAATTCTGGTAGTTAGGGATTCACTCGAGCCAATTACTTGAGCGACAGCACCAGCCGGCGCAGATTGCGATCCGCAGGCGCAGGCTCCACTTTGAATCCCATCGACATCGCCAGCATTCGCATGGGGCGGTTCGACCAAGACATCACACCGACGAGCCGCTGCACGCCGACACGCTTTGCATGACGCACCAGCGTCGACAGCAGAATCCGCCCAACCTGCTCCTCGCGGTGCGTGCTCACCACCGCCGTGCTGAAATTCGCGTATTCGTCGGCTGCCGGGGCATACGCGGCCACACCGATGACGCGGTCGCCGGCCGCGGTCGCCTCCAGTGCAGCGAAACCGACCGACGAGTCGGAACCGCCGGCGATTACCCGATCGAACAGCATATCGCCGAGATCTCGCCCGCACGCGCGCTCGCGATCGGGGGACGATTGGTTCAACGCCAGTGCAAACTCGGCGAGCAAACGCCGGTCGCCAGGGGAAATCTGCCGCACGCTATAAGGGCGGTGCGAACGCGCCGTGTAGTACCAGCGTCGTGCGAGCCACGGCCCCGCGACCGCGTGCAAAACGTGTGGATGATTGGCGACCGCAGCTCTTTGCATGGGCAACAAGCCTCGCGCATTGCAATCCACCACGCCGTCGGATGATGGGCGGTGACACACTCCGAATCACCGTCATGATTTGCGCGCCGACGATTTGGATGCGGCAAAGTCCGACAGTGTTTTCAGAGCTTGAGACGCAACAGCACATCCCACTTCCTTTCGTATCCGGTCAATTGCTGGCGTAGCGCGCGCTTGAGTTCCGCGTCGCCACTGCCGACGATCTGCGCGCGGTATTGCGCGACCGTGCTCTCATGAAAAGAAATCTGACTGATGATGAAGTTGGCGGCCGAACGATCCGCGCTCGACGCCGGCAAGGTGGTGGCGCGGTCGGCAATGGCTGCCGGCAAGCGCCAGCCCTTGCGTTTCGCGATCGACTCGAGTCGACTGCGTGTGAGTTCGTTCTGGTACGCAATTCTGGCCGCGGCATCTGGAAGCCCGGCTTGCGTCCCTGCCCAAGCCGTTTGCGTGCCGCGGCGCGCCGGTCTCCCGGGCGCCGCGAACGCGCATCTGTTGTCTAACTACTCGCGCCGCAGCAGCGCCGAGGCAATGATCGCGACCGCGGCGCCGGCGGCGGCACCGTAGGCGATCGATTTCCACGGATTCTCCTGGACATAGCTGTCGGTGGCCTTGGCCGCGTCATTGGCGGCGCCGCGAACTCGGGCGCTGGTATCGGCCAGCCGCACTTTGGCCTGATTTACCGTGCGCAACACGCGTTGGCGCACTGCTTCGACGGCCGCGCCGCCTTCCTCGCCGAGTGTCTTCAGCAGTTCTTCCGCCTGCACGACGATGCGGTTGAGTTCAATGACGGTGGATTCGGAATTGCGCGCGCCGTTTTCGAAACTTTTTGCCTGAATAGTCATGAGTCTTCCTCCGGGAAAGGGTGATGGGCCGATGAACTTTAAGGCAGGCAGACAGCCGTACCTGTCAGTCGATGTAGCGCATCTGCGCTAGGTCCACGCGCCGAGGCCTGTGGGCACCCACTGACACCAGCACCTGTCGGTGTTCGGCGTCGGTTGCAGGAAAAGTCACTACGCGGTCGGCCGCGTCTGACGCTGCGTCCACATCAAGTCCGCGGGCGCGGTCAAAAGCAGCGGCGCAGGATTCGCTCCGACGAATGATTGCCATTCGACCCTCAGGAGACGACAACGTGATCAAAATCAATAGCAGCTGGACACTGGCAGTGACCGCAGCAGTGGGCGTGCTCGCGCTCGCCGGCTGCAACAAGCGCGAATCAGTGAACGAGACAGCCAAGGACGTGGCCGAGGCTCGCCAGGACGCGAATCAGAACGTGGCCGAAGAGAAGCGTGAGGCCACGGACGTGGCGACCGAAGGCATGAAGGACCGCGCCGCCGCGGAGTACGACGTCGCGGTTGCGCAGGCCGATGGCCAGCGCAAGGTCGCCAAGGAAAAGTGCGAGACGCTGGGCAGCGATGCGCAGAAGGCTTGCAAGGACCAGGCTGAGGCGACCTACGAGTCGGCCAA
This sequence comes from Pseudomonadota bacterium, assembly GCA_039930985.1. Taxonomy (GTDB): domain Bacteria; phylum Pseudomonadota; class Gammaproteobacteria; order Steroidobacterales; family Steroidobacteraceae; genus CADEED01. The sequence continues at coordinate 13,891 of JBDTSV010000070.1, read as the reverse complement.
GGCCCAGGCCCAGACGACGCTCGATACTGCCAAGAGTGCAGGTTCGGCCGAGCCGGCTCCGGCGAATTGATGATGGGCAGAAGCGCAATCGCGAGGGTGATGCCCACCTGCGAAACCAAGTGATCGTGATTGCGTGACGGACCGTCCGGCGGGGGCTAACTACCTCCGCCGGACGGATTATTTGGAGGAGGACTCATGAATATCTTTTCAACCAGCCTGGCAATTCTCGGTGTCGCAATGACGGCACCCGCGTGGGCGGTGAGTCTCCCGGTCGCGGTACCCGCGGCGGTGCCCATCGACACGGACGTAACCCCGGCCGCGCTGAACCCGGCGCAGAATTGGACTGCGGGCAGCGCTTCGCTGGTGCCGGTCATGGCGATCGAAATGGAAGCGAATCATGCCAGCTACGTCGATGCGGCCGCGAACGGCGGTGGCGGCGAAGTTGCCAATCCTGACGATCTCTCCTTCGTAAAGAAGGCCAGCGAAAATGGCCGCAAGGAAGTCAACTCGGCACGCGACGCCTTGCCGCAGTTGAAACAACCCGAATTGAAACGCATCGCCGAGATGCTGGTCGCGGATCACAGCGGCGCGAATGCGCGGCTGGCGAAGATCGCCCAGGCCAAGGGCTGGCCGGTTGCGGCGGCGCAACCCGCGGCTCCGCCACCGTCCGGCACGGCGAGCGGCAATTTCGATGCAACCTGGACCGCGGAAATGATCGCCGGGCACGAACGCTCGATCGAGCTGTATCGCGCGCAGGCGCAGAACGGTGAAGACAAGGATCTTCGCAAATACGCGACCGACACGCTGCCCACCATCGAACACCATCTGGCGGAGCTCAGGAGATTGCAGAAATGACCGGCACCCACAGGAGCATGCTCACCATGAAAATCATCAAACTATTGGGGATCGCGGGGATCGCCGTTCTTGCCGCCTCGTTCATGGCATCACGTGTGCAGCGTCGCGACGCTGACGAGCGGCGCCGACTCAACGAACGCCTCGAGAAGGAGCGTTGGGAAAGTGAAGGCGGCGCCAGCCGCTCGGGTCCCGCGACTCAAAGCGCGGTTACCGCCCATTGAAGGGCTGACGCCCATGACGGACGTCGCCGCCGAAGCGGCGGCGTCCCCATCCAAAGTCCAAGGATTGGCTAGCTAGGCTGGTGGGCCTTCTGGGGTTGGCGCCCTTTGCACCGGATTGCCCCGCTCCACGATCGTCACCGTCGACCGGGGCTGCTGAATATCGGCCTTGTCGAAGGCCTGCTTCAGCCTCAGCAGGTATTCGCGCTTCACGTTCGACTGTTCCAGCGCGCGCACCTTGAACCGCGCGCGCAGCGTGATGCCGCGATCGTTCCACGACTCGATGCCCGCGATGTCGAGAGCCTCGAGGATCTTTGCTCCAAACACAGAATTGGCGCGCATCTGCGCGCCGGTTTCGCGCATCAGGTCTATGACGGGCGCGATGTCCTGCTCGAGTGCAATCGTGACGTCGACCACGGCATAGGCAAAAGTCCGGCTCGAGCTCGTGACCACGCCGATCTCGCCATTGGGCACGTAGTGCACGTTGCCTTCGTAATCGCGCAGCTGCACGTAGCGCAGCGTGAGGTCTTCGACCAGCCCGCTCTTTCCGGCCACTTCCACTACGTCACCCTGGCGGATCTGATTTTCGGCGAGCAGGAAGAACCCGCGAAAGAAGTCCTTGACCAGCGACTGCGCGCCGAATGCGATCGCAATGCCGGCGACACCGGCGGTGGCGAGGAACGGCAGGATGGAAATTCCCAGCGTGTTGAAGATGGCCAGCGTGGCGATGGCGGTCAGCAGGATGGTCGCGAGCTTGCGCAGCACGTTGCTGACGGTGGCGGCGCGCTTTATGGCCTCCACGTCGTGGGCGTGTTGCGTGGCCGTGAATTTCTCGAGACCGGAGATCAGCCGGCGCGCAATGAACACCAGGATGAAGGTGACCACCAGGATCGCCGTGATGCGCGAACCTGCCTGTATCCAGTCCACCGCGTTGAACCATTGAACGACTTTTTCTTCGTGACCCATCATTGGCGACGCAACCTTCGGCAAACCAGGAGGGGCGCAAGGTATCGTAAAAGCGCGCGGCCTGCGCCCGCGGCACATTCCTACAGAAGGCGGCTGCGGGGCCCGGACAACGGCCATCCCCGCGGGATTCATTCTTGTACCGTGAATTCAGGGAAGCGAAAAATACTGGTCGCGCTGCTGGCGCCGTTCGAGGTCTTTGGCGCCGCGGACGCCGGCCGTCCGGGCGATGACAGCAGCAACACGATGGTCGTGGTGGCCAGCGAGCTTCCCGGGGGGCCCGGGCGCGTCACACTCCTCGACTGCCGCTACGACGCCTCCCGGCGTGATTCCGAACTCCACTTCGAGATGCTGGCCTTCAAGCCCCGGGAAGACTTCGTGACGGGCCCTTCGACTCTTTCGACTCCGATTTGCGAATCACGCTGATCTGCCCATCGCCTTCCAGATAGGCCGCCTTGACGTCAGTCAGGTTTTCGATGCCCTGCTCTCGCAGCTTTTCGTGAAGCTCGTCCATGGTGATGAATTCGCGCCGCATGTTGCGCCGCGCCGGAACCCCGTTTTGTACCAGGGTCAGCCGTCCCGGGTTCGAGAACCGGCGCACTGCCGGAAAGCGGAATGACAGCATGTCCAGCAGCCAGTTCCACCCAACGATCGTCAGAACCAGGATGGCGCCTTCGGCAAAGGTGTCATACCCACCCGACATCGCGTTCTGCGCTGCGTCGGCCACGATGACCAGCAGCAGGATATCGGCGATGCCTACCGCGCCAACATCACGGCGCAGCAGGAACCGGAAGATCAGGAACAGCAGCCAGTAGACCAGGCTGCCGCGCAGCACGAGCTCCAGCGCCGGGACGTGGACTTCGAACAAGTCCGCGATCACGTTGCCGAAGCTCCTGCCGCGCGGCGATCTTCGGCTCTCAACGCACGCGGTTGCGCGAGATGAGATTGACGATCGCGAGCAGAATCACTGCCCCGAGGAATGACACCAGCAGGCTACCGACGCTGATGATGCCGGAGTTGATCGTCGGCGCGCCAAGCATGGGGCTCAGGAGCCAGCCACCCAGCACTGATCCGACGATGCCGACAACGACATTCAGGATGATTCCCTGACTGCCGTCGCGGCGCATGACGACGCTCGCCAACCAGCCGACCACACCACCGATGACTAACCACAGAATAATTCCCATCGCTTTCTCCTTTGTGCGCGTGTTTGCGCTGACTTCAGTTCATCCCCGCATGCCGATCACGTTGATAGGCATGCAACTTGTTGTAGAGCGTTTTCAGGCTGCAGCCGAGAACACCCGCGGCGCGCCGCTTGTCGCCCTCGAAATGCTTGAGCGTGGCCAGAATGAAGGTGCGCTCGATTTCGTCGAGCGTGGCGCCGATGGGCAGATGAATCTGGTCCCCGTGCACGTCCGCGCCGTCCGCGCCGTCCGCGCCACCACGCAAGGTGGGCATTTCGTCATCGCTCAGCGAAAGCTCGCCATCGCGGAGGATGTACGCGCGCTCCACGGCGTTGCGCAGCTCGCGCACGTTTCCGGGCCAGCGATGGCGCATGAAGCGAGCCCGCAGATCATCGGATAAACGCTTGCGCGTTCCGTTGTTCAGGTTGAGCTCCGCCAACACGAATTCAGCGAGCACCAGGATGTCCTCGCCGCGGTCGCGTAACGGCGGCAGCTCGATGGTGAGCACCGCCAGCCGGTAATAGATGTCTTCACGCAAACGCCCTTCCTCGAACGCGCGCGCCGGCGATCGATTGGTGGACGCGAGCACGCGCACGTCGATCGGCAGCTCCGCAGAGCCACCGACACGATTCAGCCGTTTGGTTTCCAGCACGCGAAGCAGCCGCGATTGCAGATCCAGGGGCATTTCCGTGATCTCGTCGAGCAGCAGCGTGCCGCCATTGGCGCGCTCGAAGACCCCTTCACGCGTACGCATCGCGCCGGTGAAACTGCCGCGCTCATGCCCGAAAAGCTCGGCTTCGATGAGCGTGGCCGGAATGGCGGCGCAATTGATGGCGACGAACGGCTCTGCGGCGCGCGAACTCATCGCGTGCACGGACTCCGCCACCAGTTCCTTGCCCACGCCGCTCTCACCGCAGATGAGTACGGTGGAATCCGTGGGTGCCACGCGCGCGATCAGCTCACGCACCTTCTGCATACCCGGCGAATTGCCGATGAGGCGCAGCGCGCAGTCATCGACCATCTCGGCTTCCGGAGGCGCCTGCTGCGCTATGCCCGCAGCGGAATCGCCGGGCAAGAACTCACTCTTCACGGCGCGCCTGAGCCGGCACGGCCCGGAATTGCCTGGTCGCTATTGGAAACGATGATTTCCACGCGCCGGTTGAGCTGGCGGCTGCCCGCCACGGCATTGCTGGCCACCGGAAATTCCTCTCCGTACCCGAGCGCGCGCACGCGCTGCGCATCGATCCCGCGTTGGATGATGGCCATGGCAACGGCGTCAGCCCTGCTCTGCGACAACTCCAGATTGTAGTCGTTGGTGCCTTGCGCATCGGTGAATCCCTCCACCTGCACTCGCCGCTCGGGGTTCTCGCTGAGGAAGGCGGCAATCTGGTCGAGTGAACGCTGCGCGCCCGCCTTCAGCTGGGCCTTGCCCGTGTCGAACAAGACGTCATCGAGCGTCAGCACGATGCCACGCGCAGTTAGCGAGGCCTGCATGTTCTCCAGTTCTTTGGCGAGCCGCTCGGACTCAGCCTGCGCCTGAAGCGTCTGCGCCTGAAGCGTCTGCGCCCGAGAGCTCTGCGCGTCGCTGCGCGCCTGTTCGGCCTGTGACTGCGCGGTACGCGCCTGCGCCAACGCCCGATCGGCGTCGCTTTCACGAGCCGTGAGCAGGATTTCTTTGCGCTCGATTTCTCCCGACTTGATGCGCGCCGTGGCCACCTGTTCCTGAGCGCGCTGCTCGGCGATACGGGCCATCTGCGTGGTGAGATAGGCGTAATGCGCCGCCGTCTTGTCCTTGGCACCCTTTTGCTTGGCAGAGCTTTCGGCGTTGATGAGCAGCTTGCGCGCGCGATCCAGTTCCGTGGGGGCGTACTTGCTGACATTCGGATCCGCTTGAGCCTGCGCCACCGACGTGCGCGCCTGTTCGAGCAACGCGTCGGATTCCGGAGCAGTTTCGCAACCCGCTATACCTAACAGAACAGATGCCACCGCGGTGGCGATGAGTGTGCGTTTCATGGCTCGGCTCCTCACGGCTGCGGCGGTGCGGTGGTAGCAGGTTGCGGCGCCTGCGCCCCGGCACCAGGCTTGTCGCGCAGCGTTTCCTTGCGCAGGTCGCGCAAGCCCGCATCCATTTCGTTCACCAACTGTTGCTGTTGCTTGGCGCGCGCGGTGGACTCGGCGAGCTGTGCGTCGATGTCCGCCTGGTCGGCCATGCGAGCCGCCACTTCTGCGTCGTGCTTGTCCGCGGCGGCCTGCGCCGCGGCGTACTTGTTGCGCGCGCTGGTGAGTTCGATCTGCGCGAACTGCGCGGCCTGCGCCTGCTCGGCGCGTTCGATCGAAGTCTTGGCCACCGCCAGCTTTTCAACCGGCATCGGTGTCGACGCGCAGGCAACGATCCCAAAGGCAATGGCGCACCAGACGGCGTTGCGAATTCCGTTCAAGGTGATCATGTCTACCCTCGTCCATTCAAGTTAGTGGAGTCCTGCCCGTCGTCACCGACGACGAGATCCGCTTCTTCGTAGTCAACCGCCAGATTGCGTTCCCAGTTGCGCAGCTGGCGCTCGGTCTCTTCCTGGGTGAGCCCATAGGTTTCCTGGATTCGCCCGGAGAGTTGGTCCCGGCGCCCGCCGATGACATCGAGCTCGTCGTGGGTCAGCTTTCCCCAGCGCTCTTGCACGCGTCCTTTCCATTGAGTCCAGTTGCCGGATATGCGGTCCCAGTTCATGAATGCAGTCTGGATTTCCTGCCGCACTGCGCACAGCGGCCGGCACCGGGTACGTCGTGGGAGCGAGCCTTTCCGGATGTCATCGTTTGTCCGACACCGGCGCCGGGCGGCGGGTCCGGCTACGCCGGGCGCGATACAGCTCCATGAGCGGTGCGGCCGAGACTCCGTGCAGGACGATCGAGGCCGCGATCACCGTGAAGACTACGGACAGCACATCGATGGCAATGGCATCGCGCAATTCGAAGCCGGCGAAATACACTGCGTAGTAGACAGAGCCGATGCCCCGTATACCGAACCACGCCAGCAAGTGCCGCGGCGCATTACCCGGAACCGAATTCGGCACGCCTAACCACACGGCCGCCGGCCGGATGACCATGAACAGCATCGCCGCGACGATCAGGCCCGCGGCCGACCAGTAGCCGGTGGAAATCATCACGCCCACCAGCAACACGATCGCCACCTCGACGATGCGCTCGATCTGTTCGTTGACGTTCAGCATTCTCGGCGTCAGCGGCGGCTTGTCGGCGGCGCGCTTGGAATCCGCCTCGATGTCGTCAGAACGGCGCAGCGCGAGCCCGGCGGCAAACACCGCGAGAAAGCCAAGCGCGTGCGCGGCCAGCGCCAACCCATAGCTCAGCGCGATCACGCCGAGCAGCAGGAACTCATCGAAGATGACCGCGTCACGCTTCCAGGCGCGGAGCATGCGCACGATGCGTGCCAGTCCGGTTCCGAGCAGAAACCCGATTCCCAATCCGCCCACTGTGCCCCAGATGAGATCGACCGCGAGCCAGCGCCAGCCAAGAAAACCAAGCTCGTGAAATCCCATGGCACCCAGGCCTAACAGGACAAACGGGAATGCGGTGCCGTCGTTCAGGCCACCCTCGCCCGTCAATCCGAATCGCAAATTGTCGCGGTCCTGAGCACTGCGCAGCTGCACGTCCGAAGCGAGCACCGGATCGGTAGGTGCGAGCACCGCACCGAGCACCAGCGCGAGCGGCCATTCGAATCCGAGAACGAATCCGGCCACGAGCGCGACTCCGGCGATCGTGATGACCATGGATACCGTGGCCAGCCTTAACGGCAGGCTCCAGCGCCAGTCGCCCAAGGGAACACGCATCTTGATACCGACGGTGAACAGCGCGATCAGCAAGGCGATTTCGGTGATGGACTCGAGCATCGCGAGCTCGCGCAGCGGATGCAGCTCGATCACGTCGAATACCGCCGGGCCCAGCGCGAATCCGACCACGAGGTAAATCATCGCCGGGCTCACCGGCAGTCGGTCAAGAAAGCGGCCGATCAACGCGATCGCCACCAGCAAGATGCCGACCAGAACAAACCAGAACGCTGCCATCCGCGCACCCTGCGGGATGGAGACTCCGCGCGCGCGAGGAATCCTCCGAGTTCTGTGTGGGACCATGCCGCTGTCCCCAATCGGCGACTCGCAAGTGCTTGTTTGTAGTTAGCTAGTCGCGGCTGTCGCCACACGACGTCGCCATGCCACCGCGTTGACAGACGCGTAGACTACATCGCGCCCACAACGCGCATCCGCGCAGGAGAAGCTCATGAACAAGTTGCTCACCGCCGCAGTAGTCGCGCTGGTTCCGCTGGCCGGCATTGCTGCCGAAGGCGCCAAGCCGCTGCCGGCCGTACCGGCCGGACAAAGCGGCTCGTTCGACGCGCTCGATACGAACAAGGATGGCCGGATTTCGATGCCAGAAGCGTCGGCTGATCCGAAATTGGTCGAAAATTTCTCCACCGCCGACAAGAACGGCGACGGCTATCTGGACAACGACGAGTACGCCAAAAGCACGGCGCGGCAGAAGTAAGGCGGCCGGGCTCAAATCCCCGCGCGGCCGCGGCGGCGCCTGTATATTAGGCCCGCCAACCGCGCAGGGGAGTTTCGCAGGGCATGGATGAATCACTCGAGAAGGCACTTCTCGACATGGAAGCGCAGGACCAGTCCGTGCGCACCGAACTGACTGCCACCGGCGCTCTCAACGTTTCCTATCACGCCAAGCTCGAAGAAGTGCATCGCGCCAATTCCAGCCGGTTGCGGCAGATCATCGCGGTATTCGGCTGGCCGGGCATCGCGCTGGTGGGTGAGAAAGGCGCCAAGGCATCGTGGCGCATCGCGCTGCACTCCTTTGGCGAGCCGTCGTTCATGCGCCAGTGCCGCGACCTGATCGACAAAGCCTCACAGGAAGGCGACGCGCCGCGCTGGCAGTTCGCCATCATCGACGACCGCATCCACGTCTACGAAGGCAAGCCTCAGCGCTACGGCACGCAGTTGCGCAACGGGCCGAATGGCCTGGAGCCGCACCCGATCGAGAATCTCGAGCGCATCAATTCGATGCGCGCGCAGGCGGGCTTGCCGGCGCTCGCCAGGACCGTAGCCCAGGCGCGCGCGCAACCGCAACCAGACGTCGCCGAAATTGCCGCAAGCGAGGCGGCGGAGCTGGAGTTCCGGCGCGCTGCTGGTTGGCTTGGCTAGCTAGATCGGGCTTGGGAGGCGGCCGCCGCGACGTCTTCGCGGCGCCACAACGCGGCCAGTTGTTCGCTGTCCACGCCGCGCGTCTCGGGCACATAACGCACCACCACGAACGCCGCGAGAATGCCGAAGCCGCCGTACAGCCAGAACGGGAAGCCATGGTTGAACGCGGCGTTGAGCCGCTCATTGCCGAACAGCAGCGGAAAGGTCGCCGAGACCAGCAGGTTGGCGATCCATTGCGAGGAGACGGCAACCGACATGGCCTGGCCGCGAATGGGCGCGGGATAGATCTCGGTCAGCATGATCCACACGATGGGGCCGAACGACAGCGCGAATCCCGCCAAGTACAGGCAGATGGCGATGAGGCCGAGGATTCCGGTTTTCTGCGAATGGAACAGCGAGCCGAGCATCAGCATGGACACGGACATGATGGCGCCACCGAAGATCAGCAGTGGCTTGCGCCCGACCTTGTCGACGATGAGTACCACTAACATGGTCGACAGCAGGTTCACGATGCAGGCCACGAGAATGCACAGATAGGCGGCGTCCATGTGATAACCCATGGTCGCGAAGATTTCCGGGCCGTAATACAGCACGCTGTTGATTCCCGTGATCTGCTGGAACACCGACAGCGCCACGCCCACGAGCACCACACGCACGCCGAAGGAAAACAGGGGCGCGGGCTTCTCATCGAGACTGTTGGCGACGCCCAGATCGTCGAGCGCCGCGCGCACTTCATCGGGCTCGGCCGAGCGCGAAAGGATCTTGCGCGCTTCGGCGATGCGGCCGGTCTTCAGCAACCAGCTCGGCGACTCGGGCACGGAGAAGCTCAAGTAGAAAAACGCCAGCGCGGGCACCGACAGCGCCAGCATCATCCAGCGCCAGCCGGTGGCAAGCACCCAGGCGTCGTCGCCCTGCAGGGAGATGCCCCAGTTCACGCAGTAGGCGATGGTCATGCCACCGATGATGGCGATCTGTTGATAGGCGCCGAGCTGGCCGCGCACCGCGCTCGGCGCGAATTCGCCCACGTACATGGGCGCGATCATCGAGGCCAGGCCAACTGCCACGCCGCCGAGCATGCGATAGAAGATGAACGGCCAGATGGCGGCGGCGCCCATGCCGCCCACCGGTGCAATGCCGATCTCCGGGTAGGCCGAGCCGACTGCCGACACCAGGAACAGGATTGCCGCCAGGATCATCGGCCGCTTGCGTCCTAACAAGGATGCCATAGGCCGCGCGACCAGCGCTCCAATGATGGTTCCCAGCAGCGCCGAGCACACGGTGAGGCCAAGCAGTGCATCGGCGGCCGAGCTCGAAAGCTCGCGCGGCGCGATGAAGTTGTGGTTGATGGCACCGACGGCGCCAGCGATGACGGCGGTGCAATAGCCGAACAGCAGCGAGCTCAAGGTGGCCACGAAGGTCGTGCCGGTGACCGCCTGAATGTGACTGGTGGAGACTTTCGCTAGTTTCATGGTGTCACGCAGCCACTGATGCCGAGGCAGGCCCGGCAATTGGCAGGCGGATGAAGAACGTGGTGCCCTTGCCGGTCTCCGTTTCAAAGTGCAGCGTGCCACCGTGTTTGTCGACCACCACGGCACGCGCGATGGCGAGCCCCTGCCCCGTCCCCTTGCCGACTTCCTTGGTGGTGAAGAATGGATCGAAGATGCGCGAGCGAACCTCGACGGGTATGCCCCTGCCGGTGTCGCCGATGGTGATCTCCACGTTGTCATCGAGCACGCGCGTGGTGACCTTGATGCGTCCCTTGTCGGGCGTTCCTTTCACCACGTCGCTGATCGCATGCGCGGCGTTGACGATCAGATTGAGCACCACCTGGTTGATCTCGCCCGCGTAGCAATTCACCAGCGGGATTTCGGCGAACTGGGTCTCGACGTCGGCGACGTATTTGTATTCGTTGGAGGCAATGACCAGCGTGCTCTGGATCGCCTGGTTGAGATCGGCCTGCGCCATCTCCTTGCGATCGGGGTGCGCAAATTCTTTCATCGAGCGCACGATCGCGGCCACGCGCCCGAGTCCGTCGCGCGCGCGATCGAGCGCCACCGGGGCGTTCTCCAGGATGTAGTCGAGATCGGCGTCGTCCTCAGCTTCTTCAGCAGCCTTGGCCGCGGCGGCGACGCCCGTGCCGTTCTCCGTCGCGGTGCGCAGCTCCCGGTACTTGTCGACGATCTGGCTCAGGTCGTCCATCGCCTCGCGCACGAAATGCACGCTGTCGGAAACGAACTGCACCGGCGTGTTGATCTCGTGGGCCACGCCGGCGGCGAGGCGGCCGACGCTCTCGAGCTTCTGCGCCTGCGCGAGTTCATTTTCCATGCGGCGCTGATCGGTGACGTCGATCATCATGCCGCGCAGCACCTTGTGAGTGCCGGTGTTCTCGCAGCTGACCACCCAGCGCAGGTCGACCTTCTTCTCGTCCTGGGTGAGTACCGATGCTTCGAGTTCGAACGAACCGGATTTACTGTCGTCGATAGTCTTGCGCGTCGGTCCGTTGCGATCGCGCGGCATGAGCTTGTCGAGGAAGCCGTCCTGTTTCCAGAGCTCTTCGCTGAAGCCCAGCCGCTTCGGACCCTGCGGCCCGATGTATTCGAAATGCCCATCGTCGACGTCGAGCGCGAAGGGAATGGCCTGCGTGCCCTCGACCACCAGCCGGTATTGTTCGCGGCCGCGCTCCAATTCCTGCGTCCGCTCGGACACGAGCTTCTCGAGCCGTTGTTTTTCGGTGCGCTCCATCTGCCGGCGCTCTTCGAACATGCGCACGACTTCGGACATCATGACGCTGAAGGCGTGCGCGAGTGCGAGCAGGATGGCGAACAGCAACACCACCGCGGTGGTTATCGCCGGGAATTGTGCGGCGCGGAAGCGCGCCGACGCGATGGGTTCGGTGGAGAGTGCCAGATACAGATGCCCCGAGGCGCCTTCGCCGATCGGAACGTCGCGCATCGTCACCAGCACCCGATCGTCGTCGGGCACAACGACATCGCCAGAAATGAGCGTTGTCGGAAAGCGTCCATGGCCCGCGAGGAGGCGGCCGCCGGGGGCGTACACCGCGACGCCGTACACATCTCGATCCAATACCAGCGGCGCCAATGTCTCTTCGGCCGACGGCAGGTCGTTGGAGGCGACCGCGCCATAAAGCTGCGATGTGAGGTTCGAGGCGTACATCGTCGCCTTGGCACTCGCGCTGGCCTCGAGCGATGAGCTGTCGAAAGTGGCGTAGCCGACGATGCCGGCTACCGCGCTCAAAATGAAGACGAGCGCCAGGCTTCCCATCAGCTGGGCTTGCAGGGGCAGATCGGTAGTGGCGGGTTCGGCTACCGATTCTTCTTTGTGCACGTCTTTCATGGGGCTCCGTCAGGTTATATCGGTTGGCACCGCGTTCCCTGAAGCGGAGGTTTGCCGCATGGGCCCTGTTGAGGGCGCTGATTTGCGGCAAGATTTTGCCGTCAGCAGGCTTGTGACACGCATCTCAGTCAGTGACCCGTTCCGGGTGCGATTGACGATCCACCGTGAGCAATGGCAGCAGGCCCGCTTCCGGGCCTGTCGCCACTGGAACCATCAGAGCTTGCGCAGCCAGATATTGCGGTAGCGCACCAGATGCCCGTGATCCTGCAGCCGCAGCGGCATGTCCCCATGCGGACGGTAGCTAGGCGTGCCGATGTAGGTGGTGCCGCCCTTGAGCGCGGAATTGTTCTGCACCAGGATGCCGTTCAACAGCACGGTGAGCCGCGCCGGTGAAGTCAGGGATCCATCGGCCGCGAAGCGCGGCGCGGTGTAGATGATGTCGTAGGTGTTCCAGGTCTCGGCTGGCCACGTGGCATTCACCAGCGGCGGGAACTGCTTGTAGATCGACCCCACCATGCCATTCACGTAGGTCGGATTCTCGAAGTTGTCGAGCACCTGAACTTCATAGACGTCCTGCAGGAAGATGCCGCTGTTGCCGCGATCCTGGTTGACCTTGTCAGCCGGCAGCTTCGGATCGCGCCACTCCACGTGCAATTGAACGTCGCCGAACATCGCCTTGGTCTGGATGTCGCCGGTGCCGGGTCCGACGACCATTTCGCCGTTGTCGATCGTCCAGCCCGGCGCGGCGCCGGTGCTCGCGTTCTTCCACGAGTCGAGACTCTTGCCATCGAACAGCATGATGGCATCGGACGGCGCGGCGCCGGCAGTGGCGCCCGGCGTCACTTTCGCGGGAACGGGAAACCAGACCTCGGTGAGCTTGGGCTCGGCCGGCATGTCGTCGGCCTTCGTGAGCGCACGAATCTTGATGTTGCGGTAGAAGATCTCGGCGCTCTCGGCCTGCAGCAGCAGCTTGCCGTGATCGACCTTGACCCAGGCGTTGCTCGCCAGGTCCCAGCCTTTGAGATCGCTGACGCGCATGTTCACCACGCCATTGACGAGGTGCGTGGCGCGATCGCCGCGCACGATGACTTCGACGGTGTTCCAGCCCGGATACTCGTTCACGCGGCTGTGGCGCGTGCGCAGGAAACCGCCGTTCTTGCCCACGGTAACCGGCACGCCGCCATTCTCCGGCAGTGCATAGAGTCCGGTCTTCGGATCGACGAAGGTCGACACCTGTGAGGACACAGCCCATGAATCGCCGGTGTCCCCTTCCTGGATCTGCGACTCGAAACTCGCCGGCCAGTCGGCGGGAATGTCGCGATACACGTGGTAGAGCAGACCCGCGTCGCGCACGTGATCGACGCGCGGCGCGAACCGCTTTTCGCCCCATTTGTATTCCAGGCTGACCACGTAATCCTTGTAGTCACCGTCGGTCAGCAGGTACGCGTTCGGCTGCTGACTGCCCGCTGTTTGGGTGGGATAGGCATGGATTTCGCCGTTCTTCACCTCGAAAATGCTCGATGGCGGTGGCGCATTGGCGTCAGTCTTCGAAGCGTAGTGCACCGTCCAGCCGCTCAGATTCTTGCCATTGAACAGTGGCTTCCACTGCGGTCCGGGTTCCGCGGCATTGGCCGCCGTGCAAATCAGCAGGCCGGCAATTCCGGCAACGATCGACGTTCTGGTTCTCATGTCCTCTCCGTTTATCCCCCAGCGAGCCGTGCGGATTGAAACTCAACCGCCGCCGAGAATCCAGCGCGCTGCCTTCTCCGCGATCATCAAGGTGGGGCTGTTGGTGTTGCCGCTCACGATTGTTGGCATCACGCTCGCGTCCACCACCCGCAGCCCAGCCACGCCGCGCACACGCAGGTGGCTGTCCAGCACCGATTCCGGCTCGTGCGGGCCGCCCATGCGTGCCGTTCCCGAAGGATGGAAAATGGTGTTGGCGATGCGTCCGCCCTCGCGCACCAGTTCCTCGTCGCTGGTGAACCGCGGTCCGGGCAGGTGCTCTTCGGGGAAATATCGTGCCAGCGCCGGCTGCGCGACGATGCGCCGCGTGACCCGCAAGGACTCGGCCGCCACGCGCCGGTCTTCCGCGGTCGAAAGG
>JBDTSV010000069.1:0-9635 GCA_039930985.1 Pseudomonadota bacterium | reverse complement strand
GACTTTCGCCACCACCGCCGCGAATACAGCGCAGTCGAACGCACAGACTTTCGCCACTACTGCGGCGAGCAACGCGCAGTCCGCAGCGCAGACCTTCGCAACGACTGCCGCCAATACTGCCGCCGCAGGCGCGCAGACGGGCGCGCAAACCTATGCGCAGAATCTCGTTACCGGCGGCGGTACGGTCGCGAGCCTCGCCAGCGTCAACGTGAACGGCGGCGGCATCACGAATGCCGGCGCCATCGGCGGCGTCACTGCCGCCACGCAGTCCGATCAGGCGGTGAACTTCTCGCAGCTGCAGGCGGTGTTCACGCAGCTGGTGCAGAGCGGGCTCTGCCGCATCAACGGCGCCAATGTCTCCTGCGGCGCCACGGGTGCCAACAACGCGCTGGTCGCGGGCAGCAATGCCCAGGTCGGCGCGGGCGCGGACAACGCAATCGCTCTCGGCACCAACAGCAACGCGCAGAGCGCGGGCTCCATCGCCATGGGCAACGGCGCGCGCGCCGTGCAGTCGAACTCGGTGGCCATCGGCGCTGGCGCCACGGCACTATCTTCTGTCGCCGTCGGCACGGGCGCGCAGGCGATCGGCACCAACACCACCGCGCTGGGCGACAACGCTCTCGCCTCAGGAAATTTCGCGGTGGCCGTGGGCAACAACGCCAGCGCCACTCACGCCAACTCCGTCGCTCTCGGCAACGGCTCCACCACCAGCGCCGCGAACACGGTCTCGGTAGGTAGCGCTGGCGCCGAACGCCGCGTCACGAACGTGGCCAGCGGCACGACCGGCACGGACGCGGTCAACGTCATGCAGCTCAACGCGGCCGTCGCCGCCATCGGTCAGAATGCGGTCAATTCATACGCGTACACCGATCAGCAGATCGGCTACGCGCGCGCCTACGCCGCGCGCGGAATCGCCGCGAGTTCGGCGATCCCGAGCGTCTCGCCGTCGGCGGCTGGCAAGACGGCGATGGGCGTCGGCAGCGGCTACTACGACGGTGAGACCGCCGTGGGTATTTCGGTGGCGCACGCGTTCACCGACACCTTCCTGCTCTCGGGCGGCGTGGCCAAGGTGAGCGGCGGCAAGAACGTGGCGCGCGTCGCGGTCGGTTTCGAGTTCTGACCGACCTTTGCCGGAATCGTCTGACAAGCGCTGGCGCGCCCACTGATATTTGGAACCCTTGCTACCTGCGAATCTGCACGGCAGCAAGAGGTTTCGATGATCAGCACCAGACGATTGCTCTTCAATGCGGCGACGTTCATTCCTGGCGTCGCCCAACTACCGCCCGTACAGCGGGTCTTCCAGCGTCATTCGATTGGCACGCACGGCACGATCGAGGCGCGGTACTGCTATTCGGTGTGGCTGCGTCACCTGACGCGGGCCGCCGAGAATGGCCTCGACACCAATCCACGCGCCGTCGCGGAGCTCGGTCCCGGCGATTCCATCGGCATCGGAATCGCTGCGGTACTCACCGGGGTGGAGAACTACTTCGCCTTCGACGTGGTCGCGCATGCGAATACGGAGCGGAACCTCGCGATCTTCGATGGGCTCGTGGAACTGTTCCGCGCCGAAGTGGACATTCCGGACGAAGAAGAATATCCACGCGTCGGCCCGACTCTGGATGACTACCGCTTTCCCGGAGACGTCCTCACGCCGGCGCGCTTGCGGGCGGCACTGAAGCCGGCGCGCCTCGCGCGCATTCGCCAATCTATCCAGCACACGGATTCGCGCGACTCGATGATCCAGTACCGCGCGCCGTGGAGCACGGCGGCGGCCGTGGAAAAGGAGACGCTGGACCTCGTGTTCTCGCAGGCGACTCTCGAGCACGTCGATGGATTGCCGGATGTCTATCGCGCGATGTTCGCCTGGCTGAAGCCTGGCGCGTACATGTCCCACCAGATCGACTTCAAGTGCCACAACTCCGCCACCGAGTGGAATGGCCACTGGACCTATTCGGACCTCATGTGGAAGCTCGTCCGCGGCAAGGACGTGTGGCTCATCAACCGTCTGCCCTACTCGGCGCACGTGGAAATGATGGAGAAGACCGGCTTTCGTATCGTCGGCGAGCAACTGGTGCGGCGCGCCTCGGGCGTGAAGCGCCACCAGCTGGCGTCGCAGTTCCGCCGGATACCCGACAACGACCTCACGATAACCGACGCGTTCGTGCAGGCGATCAAACCCTGCTGACGAATTGCCCGTTGGCGAGGAACTCGCCGACCTGATGCGCGACGTCGGTCGAGATGAGCATGCCCATGTGACTCACGGGTAGTGTCAGATGTGCGCTGTGCCCCGGTAGTTTGGTTTCGCTGACGCCGATGGTGCCGTCACACTCCTCATCGAAACGCGCGAAGAAGCGGCCGAGGCCCATCGGGCGCGTGCCGGCGATGCAGCCGAGCTCGCGGTCGCAGCGCCACGCGCGGGTGCCGCTGGATTGAACTAGCTCGTCCGTCACCATGCGCCCGATCATCGAGCGAAAAACCGGCAGACGCCCCACGCGCTCGGCGGTCTTGCTCCGCACGGTCGGCGAACCCAGGAACACCACGCGTCCCGGCGGCGGATCCTTCGCGTTCTCGAAGTAACGATGCAGCACGATGCCACCCAGACTGTGGCCGACGAAATGGATGCGGTCGGCGTCGATGCGGCGCACGAAGTCGTGGAGTTTCTCGAGGACGGGCTGCACCGAGCTACCGACTGTGCGGTAGGTGAAGCTGTGGCAGGCGAAGCCGTGGCGAGCCGCGATGCGCCGGCGCAACAGCGCCGACTCTGCGCCCGTGAGCCACAACCCGTGCACGAATACCGCCGCGGTCTTCAAGGGCGCACCATAACGCGAAGAACCGTTCAGGGCATGAGCCAGTTGCTGCGGTCGAGACGGGTGTCGTTGGGCAGCAGCTCGAGTCGCGTGGTACGGCCGGTGAGTTTCACGCCATCGCCCGATGCGGACGTGAGCTCGATGGGCATGAGATGCAACTCCGCCTGGCATTTCGGCGTCTCGAGGATGGGTAGACAACCGTCGCCAATGGACGCAAGGGGCAGCGCCGCACGATCCAGGCGCACGCACTTGACGTCGAAGCGCGTGTTCTCCACGCGCGACCCAGGCGCATTGCGTGGCACGCGCGACCTTGCGCCGCCACCGGCAATGAAGTGGCCGCCGTAGTGCTCGCCCGTATCGCGGCTGCGCTTGATGCCTTCTTGATTGACCAGCGCCGACTCTTCGATCCCGCCTTCCACTTTCTTGTAAACACGCGTGACGCGGTGGGTGACGTGCGCGCAGCCATCGCCGCCCGGCTCCCAATGCCATTCGCTGCTGGTCTGCACGGCGAAGTAGTCCCCGCGCACGTATTCCTTGTGAACCTTCTTCTGCTGGACCGGATAGGCCGGCGAGCCTTGCAGGTCGTCGCCAGCGCAAGGCGTGATTTCGCGGAATACCCTGCCGCCATCGTCGTATTCGTAGTCCTGGACAAATACCTCGGCGCAGGGAGCGGCGGGCGTCTGGGCGCTGGCGGCACCGCACAAGCCTGCGAAGAATGCCGCACTGGCGGCCGGCGAACGGATTCTCACGCGCCTAACTATAGTCTTCAAGGCCGGGGGTTTTCGTGAGCGACCCCTCAACCCGTCGCCGGGGGAGTCCTGACACGAATGTGCACTTCGCGCAGCTGCTTCTCGCTGATCTCGGTGGGCGCGTCGGTGAGCGGGTCGGCCGCGGTTTGCGTCTTCGGAAACGCGATGACGTCACGAATGCTGTCGGTGCCGGCCATGTGCATGATCAGCCGGTCGAGGCCGAAGGCGATGCCACCATGCGGCGGCGCGCCGAACTTGAGGGCGTCGAGCAGGAAGCCGAACTTGAGCTGCGCTTCTTCGGCGCCGATGCCCAACAGCTCGAACACCGCCGACTGCATGTCCTGGCGGAAAATTCGCACCGAGCCACCGGCGATTTCGCTGCCGTTCAACACGAGGTCGTAGGCCTTGGCGAGCGCGCTATCGGGTTTCGCTCTCAACGCGGCCACGTCATCGTTCACCGGCGAGGTGAACGGGTGATGCATGGCCACCCAGCGCTTCTCGTCCGGGTCGTAGTCGAACATCGGGAAATCCACCACCCACAACGGCTTCCAGCCCGCGGTAGTCAGCTTCTGGTCTTCACCCACTTTCAGGCGCAGGGCGCCGATGGCGTCGCTGACTACTTTGAAGCTGTCGGCGCCGAAGAATATGAGGTCGTTGTCCTGCGCGCCGGTGCGATCGAGGATGCCGTTGATCGCCTCTTCGCTCAGGAACTTGACGATGGGCGACTGCAGGCCGTCCTTGCCCTTCGCGCGTTCATTGACCTTGATGTACGCGAGGCCCTTGGCGCCGTAGCGCGCGACGAAGGCGGTGTAGTCGTCGATCTGCGAGCGCGGCATGGCACCGCCGCCCGGCACGCGCAGCGCCGCCACGCGACCCTTCGGATCCTTCGCCGGGCCGGCGAACACCTTGAAATCGCAGGTGGCGACCAGATCGGCCACGTCGACGAGCTCGAGCGGGTTGCGCAGGTCGGGCTTGTCGGAACCGAAGCGGCGCATGGCTTCGGCATAGGCCAGGCGCGGGAAGGTCTCGCCCAGTTCGACGCCGATGCCGTCCTTGAAGAAGTGACGCGTCAGCTTCTCCATGAGCTCCATGATCTGTTCCTGCGTGAGGAACGACGTCTCGATGTCGAGCTGCGTGAATTCGGGCTGACGATCGGCGCGCAGGTCTTCGTCACGGAAACACTTCACGATCTGGTAGTAGCGATCGAAGCCCGCGACCATGAGCAGCTGCTTGAAGATCTGCGGCGACTGCGGCAACGCGAAAAACTTGCCGGCATGCGTGCGCGACGGCACTAGATAGTCGCGCGCGCCTTCCGGAGTCGCCTTGGTGAGCACCGGCGTTTCGATGTCGACGAAGCCGGCGTCATCGAGATAGTGGCGCATGGCGCGCGTGATCTTGTGGCGCAGGCGCAGACGCTTGCTCATGTCTTCGCGGCGCAGGTCGAGGTAGCGGTATTTGAGGCGAACCTCTTCGCTCACGTGTTCGTCGAGCTGGAACGGCAGCGGCTCGGCACGGTTGAGCGTGGTGAGCTCGCGCGCCAGCAGCTCGACCTTGCCGGACGGCAGGTTGGCATTGGCGGTACCGGACGGGCGCTCACGCACCAGCCCGCGGACCTGGATCACGAACTCGTTACGCAGCTTCTCCGCCTCGTTGAACTGGCCCTTGTTGTCCGGGTCGAATACCACCTGCAACAGGCCTTCGCGGTCGCGTATATCGACGAAGATCACGCCACCGTGATCCCGCCGGCGATGGACCCAGCCGGCCACCGTAACCTCTTGACCGACCAGCTTTTCATTGACCTGGCCGCAATAGTGAGAACGCATGAAAATCCCGGGGGTTACCGCCTGAAAGGGCGGCGATGTTAACGGTTCAGGTACAAGTCAGGAAAGCCGATTCATCATGCGTGCTCATCTTCCTTGGCAACCCATCACCACCACGGCAGACTTCGCGCCACTTTTGGCGTTTAACCCTCAGGTCCAGACATGACACGAACCTTGCTCGCCATTGCCACCCTCTTCGCGGCCACGCTCATCGCGCCGGCGCAAGCCCAGGCTCAAGCCCGCTGGGTCGCCGGCACGCACTACAGCGTCATCCCCACCCAGCGCACCAACGTGGCGGCCGGCAAGGTCGAAGTCATGGAGGTTTTCTCGTACGGATGCCCGGCCTGCAACCAGTTCCGCCCGGTCATGAAGCAGCTGAAGGCGGCGCTGCCAGCCAACGCCCAGCTCGTGTATCTGCCGGCGTCGTGGAATACCGCGGAGGCCTGGCCGATGTTCCAGCGCGCCTATCTCACCGCTCAGTCGTTAGGCGTCGCCGACAAGGGGCACGACGCCATGTTCGACGCCATCTGGTCCACGGGTGAGATGGCGGTCACCGACCTGCGCACGCACGCACTCAAGGCCAAGCTGCCCACCATCGCGGATGCCGGGCGTTTCTATCAGCGGGTCGCTGGCGTCAAGCCCGCGGACTTCGTCGCCGCCTCGAAATCCTTCAGCGTGGACCTCAAGATGCGCCAGGCCGACGGGCAGATCACCGCCATGCAGGTCAGCGGCACGCCGACACTGGTGGTCAACGGCAAGTACCGCCTGAACAACGACCGGCTGCAGACCAACCAGGAGATCGTCGACCTGGTGAAATTCCTGGTCGCAAAGGAAACGCCGGCCGCGTCGGCGGCTGCCTTGACACCGACTGCGAAGCCCGCCGCGAAGCCCGCCGCGAAGCCCGCCGCGAAGCCCTAACTACCTGGCCAACCGACTCAGTGCGGTCGGCGGCGGGTTTGCCGCTCGCGCCAACGCTGCGTGAAGCGGCCTAGCTACGCAAGTACCAGGCGTAGTCGAGCTCGCTGACCTCGGCCGAGAAGCGCGAACATTCCTGATTCTTGATGGCGAGGAAAACCTTGAGGAATTCCTTGCCCAAGGTCTCTTCGAGGAATTCCGACTGCGCGGCAAGATTCAGCGCCTCGCGCCAGCTGCCGGGCAGCGTGCGCCCGCCGGCCTGTAGATAGCCGTTGCCTTCCACCGCCGGACCGGGATCGATGCGCTCGCGCATCCCATGGGCCGCCGCGCCCAGCACCGTCGCCACGGCGAGATACAGGTTGGCGTCGGCGCCGCAGATGCGATGCTCGATGTGCCGCGACACCGCGGGACCTGCCGGCACACGCAGCGACACGGAGCGATTGTTGATTCCCCAGATCGGCGCGATGGGTGCGTAGCTCTCGGTGACGAAACGGCGATAGGAATTCGCGTTCGGCGCGAACACGGCCATGGATTCCGCCATGCTGTCCTTCATGCCGCCGATCGACTGGCGCAAACTCTCGGTGCCGGCCGGATCTTCACTCGCGAACTGATTGATGCCGTCGGCATCTTCGAGGCTGACGTGCACGTGCAGGCCGCTGCCGGCGCGCGCGGTAAACGGCTTGGCCATGAAACAGGCGATGAAGCCGTGCTTCTGCGCCACCCCTCGCAGGACACGCTTGAACATCACCGCTTCATCCACCGCGCGCAGCGCGTCGCCACGATGATGCAGCGTGATCTCGAACTGTCCCGGCGAATACTCGGACATCAGCGTCTCGGCGGGCAGGCCCTGCGCCACGGATGCCGCATACACGTCGTTGAACAGCGGTGCGAGATCGTCGAGGCGCTGCAGACTGTAGGCGTCGATCTTCTGCCGTTCGCTGGCGCGCCCGGCGCCGGCCGGCACCAGGCGGCCGTCCGACTCTTCCTTGAGTAGATAGAACTCGAGCTCACAGGCGACCACCGGCGTGAGCCCGGCGCGCGCGAAGCGCTCGACGACGCGCACCAGCGCATGGCGTGGATCCGCGGCAGCCGGCGCGCCTTCGCCATCGAACATGGTCAGCATGAGCTGCCCGGTGGGCGCGGCCAGCCACGGCGCCCGCGCCAGCGTGCGCGCGATCGGACGCGCGGTCATGTCGGCGTCGCCCGTATCCCAGACCAGGCCGGTGTCGTCGACATCTTTGCCGGTGATGTCGAGGCCGAGGATGGAGCCGGCGACCTGGCGTCCGGAGTCGAAGATCCGTGCGAGCTCGGCGCGCCGTACCGCCTTGCCGCGCAGCACACCGGAAGGATCCGTGATCATGATCTGCACGGCCTCGATGTCCGGGTGCGCGGCAAGAAACGCCGTGAGCTCCGCCTGGGTTGCGAGTTGAATGGCCGTCACGATGCGCTCGCCACTTCGCGCAGGCATGCGTGCAGATGTTTGAGCAGCACATCGGCATGCGCGGTGGTGGTGACCGGCGAACACAGCATCATGTTGTGGAAAGGCGTGAGCAGCACACCGCGGTTCAGCAGGTACAGGTGGATGGCGTGCTCCAGGTCGGGCCACGCGGCGCGCTCCGAGTCCGCACCGTTGCGCGCGGGTTTGCCGAAGCCGAATTCGAGGCGCGCGCCCACGCGCGCCACGTGCCAGGACAATGACTCGGCCGCGAACACGCGCCCCAGCCCCTCGGAAAGATAGCTGGCGCAGTCGTGCATGGCTTGGTAGTTAGCGGGCGTCATGAGCTCATCGAGGCTGGTCTCCAGGCACGCCAGCGCCAGTGCATTGGCCGCAAGCGTGGTGCCCATGCCCGAGTGTCCGCCCGCGCGGTCTTCCTGCACGCGGCGCATGCCGGCTTCGACCTCGGCGGTGAAGCCGAACACCGCGCAAGGCAGGCCACCGGCGATCGCCTTGCCGCACACCCACAGGTCGGGTTCGAGAGCTTGCGCACGCGCGTAGCCGCCGCGCGCTGTGGACAATGTATGCGTCTCGTCGATGATGAGCAGCACGCGCAACCGGCGCGTGAGCTCCCGCAGTTTCTGCAGGAAGCCCTCCTCCGGCAGCACCATGCCGATGTTGGTCATGACCGGCTCGCAGATCACTGCCGCCGTCCGGCTGCGCGTCAGCACACGTTCAACGGCCGCCAGATCATTGAATGGCACGGCATCGGTTGTGGCACTGACGTCGTGATTCATGCCGATGAGCCCGGCACGCGCGCGCGTTCCACCCTCCCAGGAACGCACCAGCGTCTCTTCGACGGTGCCGTGATAGCAGCCATCGAACACCAGCATGCGCTGCCGGCCAGTGATGGCGCGGGCCCAACGCAAAGCGGCGCGATTCGCGTCGGTGGCGGTCTGCGTCATCTGCCAGAACGGCAGGCCGAACAGCTGCGCGAGTTTTTCGCCGACGCGCGCCACGCGTTCCGCCGGCAGCATCGAGGTGATGCCCAGCGCACCGGTTTCGGCGAGCGCGCGCGCAATCGACGGCGGGGAATGGCCAAACATCGCGCCGGTGTCACCGAAACAGAAATCGACGTAGGTATTGCCGTCGACGTCCTCGACCTCGACACCGCGCGCGCTGCGTACGAACAGTGGGTGCGGCGTGCTCCAATCGCGCATCCACGGCATGGGCACGCCATTCAGCCAGTGCGCGGCGCTGCGCTGCGCGAGCCGCGCGGATTCGGCGTGCGTGGCGGTGAACGAATCTCGCTCACGCGCCGCGAGCCTGACCAGCGCCGCGCTGTCGATCCCGGGCCGCCGCGCGTAGTTCACGGCGACACGCTATCGGCGCGCTTTACGCGCCGGTTTGGACTTTGGTTTGGTGCGCGCCGCGGCGGGCTTGCGGGCGCTCGAGCTCGCCTTCTCGGTCGCCTTGGCCGACTCACTTTTCTCAGGGCTTTTTTCCGGGCTTTTTTCGGAGCCTTTCTCCGCGCCCTTTTCAAGCTTGGCGGCAGCTGGCACGGAGTCGCTTTTCGCTTCCGTCTTCGCCTCGGCCTTGGACTCCGCCTTCTTTGCCGCAGGCTTCTTGGGCTCGGGCTTTTTGGCCGCGACCTTCGCGGGTGCAGCAGCCTTCGCCGTGGACGCTTCGGCTTTCGCCTCGGCCTTCGGCGCGTCAGCCTTCGCGGTCGGCTTGGATTCGACCTTGGGCGCTTCAGCCTTGGGGGCTTCGGCCTTTGCCGCCGGCTTTTCCGCCTTCTTCTCCATTTTGTGATCGCCGATGGCGGTGATCATGAGGATGGTGTGCTGCTGGCGGTGGCCCTTCTTGCGGCGGTAATTGTGGCGGCGGCGCTTCTTGAACACCGTGACCT
>JBDTSV010000068.1:0-14157 GCA_039930985.1 Pseudomonadota bacterium | reverse complement strand
GTCACGCGCGCGCGCGCGCCGCGTTCCACGGGCTCAAGCGACGAAGCTTCCACGACGTGCAGCACGATGGCGCCGCTCTCGAACAGCGTGAGGCCATCTTCTTCATACGCCGGCACTTTGCCGAACGGGTGCCAGGCGCGATACGCGGGTGTGTCCTGATCCTCGGGCGCCACGAATTTCACTTCGTACGACGCGCCGACTTCCTCCAATGCCCAACGCACGGCGAGGTCGCGCACCTGTCCCTGGAACGGTGGCGGTACCCAGCGAAGCGCGGTGATGCGAATGTTCGACAACGACTGGAGCACGGCATTCATCCGATGAGCCCCTGCTGGCAGGCCTCGTCGAGATGCGCAAGGCCGCTGGTCCAGCCGTTGCGATGCGAGGGCATGGCGCTCTCGGGCAGTTGTTCGTGCGTGACGATGACTTCGGTGCGCTTGTCGGCCTTCACGAAATCGACGGTGACCAGCGTTTCCTTCTGCTCGGTACCCGGGGAATGCCAGGTAAAAACGAGACGCTTCGGCCGATCGATGGTCCGGTACACGCCCGCGTGCAGGATGGGGCCGGACTGGCCCTGCATGGTGATCTCGTAGATACCGCCGACGCGAGCCTCGACGCGCGCGACCGTGCTCTGGATGGCACCGGGCCGCATCCATTGGGCGAGCGCTTCAGGGTCCAGAAACGCATCGAACAGGTCTTCGGCGGAGGCGGCGATCATGCGGCGCACGACCACGGCGGCGGAGGCCAGGGTATTCGAAGCAGCGGCACTCATCGGCGTTTTCCTTTTTTTGTTGGCGGCATTTTTCCGGGTGACATACGCATCGAGCGCGGCGAGGCGGCCTTCCCAGAAACGGCGGTACTTCTCGATCCACGCCTGGGCTTCGGCAAGAGGCCCCGCGTTGAGCGAAAGCACGTGGTCGCGTCCCACGATCGAGCGGCGCAGCAGGCCGGCGCGTTCGAGCATGCGGATGTGCTTGGAGATGGAGTTGAGCGAGATCGGGAAATCGCCGGCAATGTCGGTGACCCGCGCATCCGCATCGGTGAGCCGCGCGAGGATGGCGCGGCGCGTGGGGTCACACAAGGCGTTGAAGACGCCGTCGAGACTGGCGGATTGATATTCACCCATAAGGGTGAATATAGAAACAAGCGACAGTCGATGTCAAGCGGGCGGAGAACTACAGGTCGAGCTCGATGCTCACTGGGCAGTGGTCCGAGCCGAGGACATCGGCGTGAATCTTTGCTTGTTTCACTTTCTTCTTCAAAGCTTCCGACACCAGCACGTAGTCGATTCTCCATCCCACGTTGCGCGCGCGCGAGTTGGCGAAATGGCTCCACCACGAGTAGTGGCCGTTGCCCGCGGTGAAGATGCGAAAGGTGTCGACGAAACCGGCATCCACGAAGTTCTGGAAGCCCTCGCGTTCTTCGGCGGTGAATCCTTTCTTGCCCTTGTTAGGCTTGGGGTTCGCCAGATCGAGCTCGGTGTGCGCGACGTTCAGATCGCCACAGAAGATCACGGGCTGTGTCTTGTCGAGCTGGCGGCACCAGGCGAGGAAGGCAGGGTCCCAATGTTCGTGTCGAAGCTTCAGGCGGGAGAGATCGTCTTTGGCGTTGGGCGTGTAAACGGTGACGACGAAAAACTTGGCGAATTCGGCGGTGATTACCCGGCCTTCGTTGGCGGAATCACGCTTGAGCTCATCGGCGAAGGTGAATTTCTTCGCGAAGCTCTCGGGGAAGCCGTTGGTCACCTTGATGGGCTCCTGCTTCGAGAAAATGGCAGTGCCCGAATAGCCCTTCTTTTCGGCGGAGTTCCAGTATTCGTGATAGCCCTTGAGATCCACCTCGGCCTGGCCACGTTCGGCCTTGGTCTCCTGCAGACACAGGATGTCGGGCTGATGCTCGACGATGAATTTCTGAAAGGTGCCCTTTTTCACCACGGCGCGGATGCCGTTGACGTTCCAGCAGTAGAGTTTCATGCGCGTGAGTATACGGGGCGAAAAAACCGGGCAAAATGGGGCGCATGGAAATCACCGGCGGTTGTCTCTGCAAGGCAGTGCGGTTCCGCATCACCGCCCGGCCCATTGCCATGCGCCTGTGCTGGTGCCGGCTGTGCCAGTACATTGCGGCCGGCAATGCCACGGTGAATGTGATCTTCCCGAGCGATGCGATCCTCGTCGAGGGCGCGCTCACCGACTACCGCAGCGTGGCTGACAGCGGCAACGTGATGCATCGCCGCTTTTGTCCGGGTTGTGGCACCCACGTATTCAGCGCAGCGGAGTCGCGTCCCCACCTGATCATCGTCAGGAATGGCGCGCTCGATGACACCGCGCTCACCCGGCCGAGCGCCACGATCTGGGCCGCTGAGGCGCCGGAATGGGCCTGGGTCGACGAAAGTATTGCCCAGCATGCCGGGCAGCCGCCGCCGGTTGCATGATTCCAAGGTCCGGACCGGGTAATCTCGCGGCTTGAAGAAAGCCTAGCAGGTGTGCCCCTGATCTCGCGCATTTCCCCAGAATTCAGCTTCGCGCGTCTGTGGCCCTGGATTGAAGAGACCGCGCTGCGCCGCTTCGGATTCGCGACCCTCATGGCCGCGGCCGCGGCCATGCTTCACTGGTCCATTTTTCCGATCACTCAGGCCCGCGTCACATTCATCTTCTTCGTGCCGGCCATCGTGCTGGTCACCACCATCGCGGGCCGCTGGCCGGGTGTGCTGGTCGCGCTGGTCGGGCTGGTGAATTCGGCGGCCATGAAGGCGCCCGGCAACATCATGATTCCGAACTCGGCCGAACAGGTGGCGATGATCTCCTCGGCGCTGGTGTCGATCATGGTCATCATGGTCGGCGACTACTACCGTTCGATGTCGCGCCGCGAGCTGTCGGACATGCACGAGCTGCATGAGCTGTCCGCGGCCCTCGCTTCCATTCCCAAACTACCGGACCAGCTCAAGCTCATTCTGATCACCTTCGCGCGCATGCACGGCGCCGCTCAGGGACTGATCTGCACCTACCGGCCGCGGGCAGGCACGCTGAGCGTGGCCGCCAGCATCGGCCTTGGTCCGCGGGGCCTGAGTTCATTGACCGTGGACAATGGCGGTGGCGGGCTGGCATTCGTCGAACGCGCCCGTGTCGAGATCGCCGACACCGAAACCGACGCGCGCGTCGCCGGATTTCGCGACGTAACGCGCGAGGAGGGTGTGCGCTCCATTCACTCGACGCCACTCATCAGCCGGGATGGCGAAATCCTCGGGGCGCTGGCGGTGCATTTTCCGAATCCGCGGCGACCGTCGAAACGCGAGATCCGTGTTGCCGATATTTGCGCGCGCAAGGCGGCGGTGTTCATCGAACGCGCGCGCGCGGAAGACCTGGTCAGCGAGCGCGACCGCCGCTTCGAAAGCGTGCTCGAAGCGGCTGCCGTGCCGTTCATCGTGTTCGCGCCGGTTCGCGACGCCGACCAGCGCATCGTCGATTTCCGCTTCGTGTTCCTCAACACGGCGGCGGCGAATGTGATGGGTACGCGCGCCGCCGATTTCGCCGGTCGCAAAGTGCTCGATGTCCTGCCGCGCGCCTGGGAGGATGTGGGCCGCTTCGAAATGTACGTGGAAGCACTCGAACGAAACGAGGTGCGCCAGTCCGAGCGCCAGTCGGCCGCCGACGGCAATCACGCCTGGTATCACGTCGTCGCCTCGCCGCTCGACGGCGATCTCGCCATCTGGTTCGCCGACATCACGCAACGCAAGCGGTATGAGCGCGAGCTGCTCGATGCCGATCGCCGCAAGGATGAATTCCTCGCAACTCTGGCGCACGAGCTGCGCAATCCGCTGGCGCCCATCCGCCAGGCCGCGACCATCGCGCGCAATGAAAACGCCACCGACGCCCAGAAACGCTGGTCCAACAATGTCATCGAGCGCCAGGTGCAGCACATGTCGCTGCTGCTCGACGATCTGCTCGACGTCTCGCGCATCACGCACGGCACACTGCAGTTGCGCAAGCAGCACACTGGCCTGCAATTCATCGTGAGCGCAGCGGTCGAAACGGCGCGCCCGCTCATCGACGAACGGCGCCACCAACTGGTGCTCGACATTCCCGATCACCTGCACATGACCAGCGACCCGCTGCGCCTGGCGCAAGTGCTGTCCAACCTGCTCACCAACGCCGCCAAGTACACCAATCCGCAGGGCGTGATCCGCGTGGTCGCCGCGCAAAAATCTGCCGAGCTCCAGATCTTCGTCGAAGACAATGGCATCGGTATCGCGCGCGAAGACTTGTCGAAAGTCTTCGGCATGTTCGCCCAGCTGCGATCCGCGCAGGACCATGCGGCGGGTGGCCTCGGGATCGGTCTGGCGCTCGCCAAGGGCATCGTCGAGCTGCACGGCGGCCGCATCGAAGCGGCCAGCGCGGGAGTCGGCAGGGGCAGCCGGTTCACCTTGAAATTGCCGAACGCCGCGCCCGCGGCCGCGGATGCGCCCGCGGGCAACGTGGTCCGCAATGGCGGCGGCGCGTCTAATAAGCGCATCCTGCTTGCCGACGACAATCGCGATGCCGCGGAGAGCCTCGCCATCATCCTGCGACTGGAAGGTCACGAGGTGGAGCTGGCGCACGATGGCAACTCGGCGCTACGGTGCTACGAGGAGCGCAGGCCGGACGTCGCACTGCTCGACATAGGCATGCCGATGGCCAACGGCTACGAGGTGGCACGAAGGATTCGCGCCACGCCCTCCGGCAAGGACGTGCTGCTCATCGCGATCACCGGCTGGGCACAGGATGCCGACAAGGCGGAGTCGCGCGCCGCGGGCTTCGACCACCATCTCACCAAGCCGATCGAGCCCGACGCGCTCATCAATTTGTTAGGCAGCTCCTGAGGGGCTTGGGCGCCAGCAGCCGGTTCGCCCTAGAGCTGCGATCGCAGCAACAGCGCCAGTCGCTCATTGATGCGGCGGCCGAATTGCCGATGGCGCCACTTGTTCAAAACCATGCGGCGCGACTGCAGGATGTCGGCGTCGATGAGCCGCAGGTGGTCTTTCGCCAGTTCTTCACTGAACACGTTGAGATTCGCTTCGTCATTGAGGCGAAACGAGCGATCGTCGAAATTCGCCGAGCCCACCGAGCTCCATACGCCGTCGATCACCAGCACCTTGGAATGCATCATCGTCGGCTGATACTCGAAAATCTGGATCCCGGACTTCAGCAGCGAACCGTACAAGCCTTGTGCGGCCCAGCGGCCGATGCGTGCATCGGTGTGGCGGCCAGGCACGACGATGCGCACGCGCAACCCGCGCCGCGCCGCCGAGCACAGTGCTTCGACGGTGAGCTTGTCGGGGACGAAGTAGGCATTCTCGATGTCGATCGAGGCCTTGGCGGCGGTGAGTGCCAGCAGCACCATGAGATGCATGCTTTCGGAGCCGCCCACCGGTGAGCTGCCGAACATCTGCGCGTCCATGTCGCCGGCGGGCGCCAGCTTCGGAAAATAGTCGGCCCCATGCAGTACGCGACCGGTGGCCTTGATCCAGTTGTCGATGAAGACCGCCTGCATCTGCGCCACGACCGGCCCTTCGGCCTTGTAATGATTCTCGCGCCACGGCGGCAACCCATCGATGCCGTCGTGCCACTCGATGCCCATGCCCACACCACCGGTGAAACCGATCTTGCCGTCGACCACGAGTATCTTGCGGTGCGTGCGGTTGTTGAGGCGGCCGAGGTGATACCAGGAGGGCGGGTGATAGATCTGCAGGTCGCAACCCGCGGCGCGCGCCGCCGCCAGCAGGTCGGAATCCATGGAGCGCGACCCGAGCCAGTCGAGCAGCATGTGCACCTGGACGCCACGGCGCGCCGCCTTGGAAAGCTCGTCGACGAACGTGGCGGCGATCTCGTCGCGGAACACGAAGGTTTCGAACGTGATGTTGGTCTGCGCGGTGCGTATCGCATTGAGCATCGCCGGGTAGATCCGCGCGCCATTCACGAGCTGGGTGATCTTGTTGCCGGCGACCAGCGGCGGTCCGAGCAGGATGCCGAGCGCACGACGGAAGTCCGCATCGCCGGTGGTGTACAGGCGGCGCGGACGGTACAGCAGCCGCTTCTCGGTGGTGGCGAGATTGGCGCCGATCCACAGCACGAACGCGGTGACCAGGAGTGTGGAGAGAACGATCGCGGCTATGGTCATGTGTTAATGCGAAGAATTCGCAAAAGCCGTGGGATGCACCTGACACATATCGGCATGATCCGTTGCTATCGAGGAGATGCGCAAGCGCCTACGGTGCTCGACACTTTCCACAGGAGCATCATCATGGCCAAGCGCAAGAAATCCCAGGACGCGATCGCACTGCTGAAGGCGGATCACCGCCAGGTCGCGGACTGGTTTGGGCAGTTCGAGAAGGCACGCAATGACGAGCGCAAACTCGCGCTCGCGACGAAGATCTGTGATGCGCTGAAGGTGCACACCACGATCGAAGAAGAAATCTTCTATCCAGCGTTCCTCGAGGCGACGCGCGACAAGGATCTGCACCACGAAGCGGAAATCGAGCACGACGCCGCCAAGAAGCTCATCGCCGAGATCGAAGCTTCGGGTCCGGACGACGACTACTACGACGCGAAGGTCAAGGTGCTGTCGGAAATGATCAAGCATCACGTGAAGGAAGAAGAGCAGCCGGGCGGCATGTTCGCCGAGGCGCGCAAGTCGGAGATGGATCTCGTGGCGCTGGGCGAACAGATGATGGCGCGCAAGGGTGAACTCGAAAGCCAGAGCGCGCAGGTGCCGCCGGGCGGCCGCAAGGGAACGAACGGAATTCTCCAGCGCATCGCGAACGCAGCCACACGTTAGGCCGACTTGCGCGCCAGCGCGGCGGCGGAACCCGGCTCGGACTTGTCAGGGCCGGGTTCGCCCATGGCAGTGGCGGGCACTCGTCGCTTCAGGGACTTCGGGTTCCAGTGCGCATTCGGTGACAGAAAGTCGCGCAGCACGCGCCATGCCGGGTGGTGCTGCGCGGCGACCTTGAGTGCCACCAGTACAGGAGTGGCCAGCAACACGCCGGGGATTCCCCAGAACGCGTAGCCAAACCACACGCCCAGCAGCAGTACCACGGCGTTCACCTCGCAGCGTCGTCCGACGGTCAATGGCTGCACGATCTGTCCTTCTATGAGATGCAACACGATGAATACACCGGGCACCGCCAAGGCGTGCGCCAGGTCGGGAAACGTCACGAGCGCCGCGCACGCGAAAATGAAAATTGCGGCGATCGGTCCGAGGTAGGGGATGAAATTCAACACGCCCGCGAGCACGCCCCAGAGGATGGCGTTGGGCATGCCGAGCGCATACATCGAAAAACCGGTGGCGATGCCGAGCCCAAGATTGATCAGTGCAATGGTGCCAAAATACCGGCCGACTTCCTGGCGAATGGCTTCTGTAAGGCGTAGCGACTTGGTGCTGGCTTCGTTGCCAGCCAGTGACGCGCCCATGCGCGCGAGCAGTGGTGGCCCGCCGGCAAGAAAGAATAGAGTGAACGGAATGACCGAAAGCCATTCGAAGAAGCCCCGGGTGATCGAGATGGCGGTGCTCTCACCGTCGACCGGCGTCACGATCGCGGGCTGGCCGGTCACCGCCGTGCCGCCCTGCGTGAGTCTGCCGGCGCGGTCGGCGACGTCGTCGAGCCGCTCGAACATTTCCCGCAAGGGTTTCAGGCGCGGGTCTATCTTGCGCATGGTCTGCGGCGCACGTGCCAGCCATTCGTTGGCCGGGGTCCACACCGCGTTGACGGCGACGACCGCCGCGGCAAACACCGCGACCAGCACTATCGCAACCGCCAGTCCGCGGCGCACGTGCCAGGTCTGCAGCCTATCTACCGCCGGCGTGAGCAGCATCGCGAGAAACAACGCCACCGCCACCGGAATGAACACGTCCTGTGCGAAATAGAGCAGCGTCCCCACCGCCAGGATCGACAGCAGGATGATGGCTTTGCGCAGCGTGGTATCGGCGAGGGGAGTGGGCGTGCTCACGCAGGTGAATGTCAGCTATTCGCTGACAAGGCGACAGGCCACAGAGTCGGGCCTTGCCGAACAATTCGCCGCGATGCACGTAGGCTGCGTCCCACAAGGCGAGGTGGGCCGATTCAGTTCCACTGCGCGGCAACTGCCGCGATGCCGGCACTCAGCGCGCAGAACCCGAACAGGAAGGCGGCCGCATTGGCTGCGTGTTGAATTCTGCGGATGACGATGGCGGGCATGGTGAAGGCAATTTACCTGCGCCTCTTCAACGCAGTTGCGGGAACTGGCCCCGAAGTGCGTGGTCCCACTCCTACAATGATGGGGCGTCGAATAGCGGCATGGCTCTGCGTGCTGCTGGTGCACGTGCTCGTCATCAATGCGCTGCTCATGGATCAGCCCGTCACCAAGCGGGTGTTCACGGACTCGTTCGCCAGCGAGCCGATCACTTTGTATCTGGAGCCGCCCGTCGATGAACCTTCAAGTGCCGTAGCCGCGGCGCCGCACTCGGTCCCGACGCGTCCGCGCGCCGCCGCGCCCGCACCGACGTCCGTCGGCGAATCCGCCACCATCACCGTTCCCGAGCGGGTCGATTGGCCCATCGAAGCAAAGAAATCTGCGGCGCGCGTACTGGCGGCGGAGCTTGAAGCCGAACGGGTCGCGAAGATGTTTGCGGGTCCGGACGGCACCTGGGCTTCGCTTACCGAGCGGCAGCGCTCGAAGCTCAAGAAGTTTCGCTGGAAGCCAGGTGTGACGGGTCCCGAAAAGGACTCGAAAGGAAACATCATCTATCGGCTGCCCAATGGGTGTTTCCTGGTGAACATGTCGTTCATTGGCTGCGCCATCGGCAAGGACAAGATACACGGCGACCTGTTCGACGACATGCGGCTGTATTTCGACGAACAGCGCCTGCCCGAAACCAACGAAGGCAACGGCACCGAGCTCGAAGCGCAGCCGCCACGCTAGCGCGGCCCGAATTGGCCGCGGCAGCGGGGCCTAACTATCCCTTGGCGCGAAACGCCTTGCCGCCCTTGTAGGAGCCCTTGGCGCCGGCAGCTTTGCCCACGAACTTCTTCTTGAAGCCGTCGGGCTTCTTGTCGCCGAAGGCCGGTTTGCCCGCGAAACGCGGCTTGTCACCCGACTCGAAGCGCGGCTTCTCGCTGGGCGCAAAGCTCGAGAATCGGGGTGGCTTGCCGCGATCGAAGGTCGGGCGTTCGCCGCCGCTCTCCGCGGGCGGTGGCGCGCTGTCCTCGCGCTTGAAACGCGGCGTTCCCTTGTAGTTGCGCGATTCGCTGCGACGGCTCTCGTACGGACGCGGCTCGCCGGCCTTGTCGAAACGATTGCCGCCGCCGGTGTAGGGTTTCTTTTCACCGCTCGGCTTGTCGTAGCGTTTGCCGCCGCCGCCTGCGTACGGGCGGCGTTCACCACGGTCTTCTGCCATGCGATCAGGGCGTGACGATTTGCCCGAGAACTTCGGCTTGTCAGGCTTCGAATCGACGCGCTGGATGCGGATGGCTTCGCCGCGCACGCGCACGTCCTGGAGACTCGCCATCATTTCGTCGGGCAGACCCGGCAGATCGACATAGCTGTGATCTTCACGGATGTCGATGTGGCCGATGTTCTTGCCTTCGATGCCGGCTTCGTTGGCGATGGCGCCGACGATGTTGCCTGGCAGTACGCCGTGAGCGTGACCCACTTCGATGCGATAGGTCTGCGAGGGCACGCTGCCGTCGATGCGCGGCGGCGCCTTCGGCTGTTCTGACTCCGCCTTCTGCGTGAGCAACAGTGGAGTGCTGCCCTGAATCATGCTCACCAGCGCGGCGGCGATCTCGATGGCCGGCACGTTGTTTTCGGTTTCGAGCTGCTCGAGAAGTCCCTGGAATTCCTTGCCGGCGCCCGAGAGCACCGCGGCCGTGATCTTTTCCTTGAACTTGACCACGCGCAGTTCGTTGACGTCGGCCACGCTCGGCATCTTCATTTCTTCGAGCTGCTGCTTGGTGACGCGTTCGATGACGCGCAGCATGTTCCGTTCGCGCGGACTCACGAACAAGATGGCGTCGCCGCTGCGGCCCGCGCGGCCCGTGCGGCCGATGCGATGCACGTAGGTTTCGGCGTCGTACGGGATGTCATAGTTGAGCACGTGCGAGATGCGCTCCACGTCGAGGCCGCGTGCGGCCACGTCGGTGGCGATCAGGATGTCGATCTTGCCGTTCTTCAGTTGCGCGATCATCTGCTCACGCTGGCGCTGTTCCATGTCGCCGTTGAGCGCGGAAGCCGCGAAGCCGCGCGCTTCGAGACGCTGCGCGAGATCCACGGTTTCGATCTTGGTGCGCACGAACACCAGCATGGCATCGAAGCGCTCGGATTCGAGCACGCGCGTGAGCGCGTCGAGCTTGTGCAGGCCACTGACCATCCAGTAGCGCTGGCGGATTTTCGGCGCGGCTTCGCCACGCGACTGCACGCTGATCTCGCGCGGATCGCGCATGTGGGTCTGCGCAATGCGGCGGATGGAATGCGGCAGCGTCGCGGTGAACAGGCACACCTGTTTTTCTTCCGGCGCCTGCGTGAACAGGAATTCAATGTCGTCGACGAAGCCCATCTGCAGCATCTCGTCGCCTTCGTCCAGCACCAGGAACTTGAGGTGCTCGAGATTCAATGCGCCGCTCTTCACGTGATCGAGCACGCGGCCTGGCGTGCCGACGACGACGTGCGCACCGCGCTTGAGTCCCTTCAACTGCGGCGTATAGCTCTGGCCGCCGTAGATCGGCAACACGTGAAAGCCGGGCATCTTGGCCGCGTATTTCTGGAATGCCTCGGCGACCTGGATCGCGAGCTCGCGAGTGGGGGCGAGGACGAGCGCCTGAGTGCCGCGCAGCTCGACATCGATCTTCGAAAGGATGGGCAGCGCGAACGCCGCCGTCTTGCCGGTGCCGGTCTGTGCCTGTCCGAGCAGATCCGCACCGCCGAGTAGCGCGGGTATCGTCTGCGCCTGGATTGGCGTCGGGGTTTCGTAGCCGACATCTTTCAAAGCGGCGACGACGGCATCACTCAGGCCGAGCTCGGAAAAGCTAGGCAAACTTGCAATTTCAGACATTTACGGAAGGCTCATGATGCCGGGTGAGGGAAGTGGGGAACGGGTCTTCCCGTCAGTGGAGGGCACAACTTTTCCCCACTTTCCTCACCCGGCACCACTTGGCGGGGGGCGGAATGTACGCGGAATGCAGGGGCGGAGCACGCGATTTGTCATTTCCCGGCGGAATCTGCTGCCAGAGCTACTGGGACTGGGCGAGATTCCCAGCCGGCCGCGCGGTTTCATCGCCCTCAACCTCTTTCCAGTCCTGATCCCAGGAATCGACCTCGTAGCGCCGGGTCATCGGAAAGCTGGCCGGACGCAGGTATTCGAAGCGTTTGTCGTAGTCGAGTTTGAACGCGTAACGCGGCTCGGTTGCCAAAATGGTGCCCGCGGTCAGGCTGCCATAGAGGAACATCGTGGCCGGCTTGGCGTGATCGATGTCTTCTGTGTAGAAGCGGCGGTGCGCAAACAGCGCGCCGTGCACGGTCAGATCGCCGGGACCGGTGACCTCGGTGGCGGAGATCTTGATGTCGCGGCCGGCAATGAGCGCGAGGAAGTCGCGCGAGATCACCGTCTGGCGCGGGTCCTTGAGATAGACCAGGTCGTCTTCAATTTCGATGTCGGACGGTGAGTAGACCGTGAAGATGCCACGCACCGTTCCGCGCACGTAAAACTTCGCGCCCTTTTCGGCGATCAGGTACTGCGGATGCTCCGATGGCTCCGAACGTTGCAGCGGTCCTTCGCCATTGGCGAGGCGCCACACGTAGCTGCCGTCCGGATTGAAAATGATGCGCGTGTCTTCGGCGAACGCGCGACGGTCCGTGTTGTCGCCGCCATTGACCACATCCGGCATGTCCTTGGGCAGCGTGACCCGATCTGTCTTGGTCTCGAAGCCACCCTGGAACACATCCTGGTTGCGGCGCGAGTTGAAACTGTTGTACGTCACTTTCTGCGCGGCGGTGGTGACCTTGCCGAAGAAGCGCGGCTTCACGCCGGCCATGGCGCTCAGCGAAATTTCCGAGTTGCTGTGGAAGCGGCCGTCGATCACGTCGTCGTGCAACATGATGTTCGGATCCCAGGTGTTCACCAGCTGCGTGAAGTGGGAGAACGCCAGGCGCTTGAGCGACAGATGCGTCTTCAGTCGTTTGCCGTCCTTGCTGGTCACGATCTCGGCGATGACCTGCTCGAGGCCGGTGCTGTCGGCGGCCGGCTGGCGCAGAACCCGCGCGGAGTATTGCTGGCCGTCCTGCTGCCAGCTGAGCGTGGTCGCGGTCGTGTCGGTATCGAGCAGCTTCTGCGCGAGCTGCTGTATGTTGCGCGTGAGCATGACCTGCTCGGGTTGCGGCATGGCCTCGGTCACGCCCTCGGGGTGGGTCTCGGTGAGCAGCGGCACTTCTACCGATGATGCGCCCGTGGTAGTTAGTACGGGGCCGGCCACCGGCGCGGATGCGACGAATGACGCCGGCGCATCGAGCTGCTCGACGTGGGGCGTCTGTTCGAGCATCGGCGTCGCGTCGGCGAGTGCCGGTGCGTCGAGGGTCTGTTCGCCGGTGCCGGGATCGTCGAGCACGTCCTCGACCGGATCCGGAGCCGGCTGCGGCAGCGCCGCTTCGGTGAATTCTTCGTCGTTCGGACCGGCGCGTGTTTCGAGCTGCACCGACAACTCTGGAATGTCCGCATCGTCGGCGCCGTTCTCATACAGCGCGCTGCCGATGCCGAGCAGAACAACGAGGTGCGCGGCGGCCGAGATGCCAAGAGTGGTGGTGACTTCGCGATGAGGGAGAAACGCAGTCCAAAGCTTCACCGACGCCCGGTGTATGACGAGCGCTGCATCTCGATACGCGTTTGCGTACGCGGGCGTGAACACCCGAGACCCTCCGAGACTCTCCCTGAACCCATCTTGCGCCGACCGGCGCCCTAGGTCACCTACTTTGCGGCTGGTTTTGCGCGGTTGTCGGCGCCGATGGATCGCCGGTTGGCGCTGGCGCGCGATCGCTGGCGGCGGGTGCGCCGAGAATTTCCGCAAAGATCGGTTTCAGCGCATTGGCCCAGACCTGGTACGCCTTGGGCGTCAGGTGCAGACCGTCATTCATCATGCCGGGCAGCAGCTGATCGTCGTGGGGCGCGAGCTGCTGGTTGATGTTTACGTAACGTATCGATTTTCCGTCGGCGAGCTTCGCGATCTCATCGTTGGCACGATTGATGACGGGCATGACCGCGATGTTGTCATTGCGCGGTGTGATGCCGGTGATGATCAGCGTGGCCTTCGGAGACCTTTGCCGGATTTCGCCGACCACCGCAGCAACGCCGCGCACGACCTCGGCGGCGCGCGGCGCGGTATCCCCCAGCGGAGTCGCCTTGCCGACATTGTTAGTCCCGGCCATGAGCACGATGATTTTCGGGTCGACGCCGTCGAGTTCGCCGTTTTGAAGGCGCCACAGCATGTGCTGCGTCTTGTCACCGCCCCATCCGAAGTCGGCGGCATTCCAGCCGGTGAAGTTCGCGCGCCAATTGGCGAGCAGTTCGCTGTACTGAAGCTCGCTCGTGCCCCAGCGCCGCGTGATCGAGTCGCCCATGAAATAGACGTCGATCTGGCCTGCCTTGCGCTTGGCGAGCAGTTGGTCATGCGCCAGCATCGAATTCTTGTCGGTGCGCGGCGTGGCGACGTCGGCGCGCTCGATCGGCGGGCGGCCGGCGACCAACGCGCTGAGCCAGGCTGCCGAGCGTTGCGTCCAGGGCAGGGACTGCTCGGGTGTCGCCAGGTGATTGTGCGGCGAGTCGATCATGGGCGCCGCTTCCTTCGGACCCTTGATGAGATTGAAGGCGGTCCAGATGCCCACCGGCGGCGTTACCGTATCGATGAATCCCATCGCCACCAACGACGGCACCTTGATGTGCGCGGCGCAGTTCACCGTGTCGAAGTACTGCGCGGTCTCGAGTACCTTGGGATCGTTGGCATCCCAATTTGGATAACCGATCTTGCGGCCATGCGCGGTGCCGTTGGCGTCTGCGCCGGCGGGCACGTGGATCAGCATGGCGGTGACTTTGGGATGCAGGCCGGCGGTGCAGAGACTCTGTTGCCCGCCCAGCATATTGGTCAGCGCTGACAGCACCGTACTA
>JBDTSV010000067.1:0-64536 GCA_039930985.1 Pseudomonadota bacterium | reverse complement strand
GGGTTCTCCAAGGGCCTCGCGGATCCCGACGAACCGGCCATCTTCGTGCGCGACCTCACCGGCGCGCTCACGGCCTGGGTGGACATCGGCCTGCCCGAGCCCGAGCGCCTGCATCGCGCCAGCAAGGCCGCGCCGCGCGTCGCGGTGTACGCGCACAAAGACGCGGCGCAGTGGGCAGTGAAGATCGCCGCCGCGAAGATCCACCGCGCCGAGAAGCTCGAGGTATTCGCATTCGAGCGCGCCTGGCTCACGAGCCTGGTCGCCAGGCTCGAGCGGCGCATGAAATTCTCCCTGGCCCGTTCCGAGGGAGAAATCTATCTCTCGCTGGGAAGCGAGACGCTGCAGACCGTGCTGCAGCGTCCCCTCGGCAGATAGCCGCGCGCTGAGTTCGACTATTCCGCCTTGTTGGACTGGCAGGCGCTCTGCAACATTCCCTGGCGGCAGGGTATGTCGAAGGTGCCTTCCACATGCATGGGTCGGCTGCCCATAAGGATCTCATGGCCGTCGATCGTGAATGAACCGGCGATTCCTTCCATGTCGAAGCGGTCGATCTTGAGCGTGCCGCTCTCGGCCGCGAACATCGACTTGTTGAACAACATCAGGCCGACGATGAACTCGCCCGGCTTGTTCTTCGCGGGGCTGGCCTTCGGCGCGATGACATAAGTTCCGGGCGCCAGCGGCACATCGCCGGGGCGGGAGTCGAACGCGGTGATGTCGAACTTGATCGCAGGCGCGACATCGTCGTCGCTGCCGCAGAGCAGGTCGAGTGGAATGGCCGTGTTGCTGTCGGTCGCCACCTTCTTCTCGTTCTCGTCCGCCCAGTAAAACGAACGCACACCACTTGGGTTCTGGCTCACCGTGCGGGTGTGCGCCGGATCCCAGTTGGTGGCCCATTCATGCGGCTCCGGCTGGGTCATCTTGATCTTGCACGCAGACAGCAAAGCGGTTGCCGGCGCCGCATTCTCGGTAGTGGTGGCCTCTTCAGCCGGTGGCTCGGCAACTTGCTCCGGCGCCTCCGCCTTCGGTTTGCAGGCGGCGAGCGCTGCGGCAGCGGCGAGAACAGCGACGAATCGGCTTTGGTGAAGCATGTGAGACCTCATGAGTTAGGCGCTCCCCGGCGCGGCGCGCATGATCCCAGTCGGGTCGTCTAACTTCCAATGTCGGTGGCTCGCGACGATGGCGCGATCCGCGCGTGGTCACCCCCTGTTTCGGCCTTCCCGAGAATCCCGCTGCGGCACGCAGCGCCTCGGCGTCGACACGCTCGCGCGGTAGTCGGCGCGCGTTTGCCTGTCTCCTTATATATAGCCCCTGATCAAGGCTTGGGGGCGCCAGTCAGGGGGTTCGTATGGTTGCCGAACAGGCCCCGGTGTGAAGTCGTCACGGCTGGCATCTCAGGGGCTAGCAATGGTCTGGGCACGTCCTCCGAAGCTGGTTTGGGCATTTGCCCACAGTATTTGCGCATCTGTCCTACGCGGCTGTTAGGCGCACCCCAAGTACGCTTGCAATGTGCAGGCTCCGCGCCCCGAGGGGTTGCCGTGACTAACGACACCGGATGGCCAGCGGAAGCTACAAACTGAAGGAGAGATTCATGCAAATTTCAAAAGTATTCCTCGCGCTCGCCGCGACCTCACTGCTCGTGATGGGCGGCTGCGCCCAGCAGAGAGGCCCCGCCAACAAGGCGCTGGAGTCGATCGAGGCCTCGCTGAAAGACGTCAAGGATGACGCCGCGAAGTACGCGCCGGATGGATTGAAGGGCGTCGAGTCCCAGCTTGCCCGGCTCAAAGAGAGCTACGACAAGAAGGAATACGCGGACGTTCTCGCCGGCACACCGCAGCTCGACAAGGCCGTGGCCTCGCTCAAGGACGCGGTTGCTTCGGGCAAGGAACACGCGCGTGCCGCGTACGCCGTTGCGAAGAGCGAGTGGGAAGACCTGAATGTCGAAGTGCCGAAGATGGTCCAGAGCATCGAGGCGCGCGTCGATGAACTGTCCAAGAAGAAGATTCACATCAAGGTCAGCAAGGACGAGCTCGCATCGGCGAAGTCCGGGCTCGACTGGATGAAGTCCGAGTGGGCGGAAGCCACGGCAGCTTCGTCCGATGGCAAGACCACCCTGGCCGCCGAAAAGGCCAAGGCTGTGAAAGCCAAGGGCGAGGAAGTGCAGAAGACGCTCGGCATGAAAGAGGCCTGATCGCCGCTGTCCAGATAGAAAAGTCCGGGAGCCCGAGCGGCTCCCGGACGTTTGCGAGGAAATCATGGCGGAGAAACCTCAGCCCGATCCTGTTCCAGAAGACGAACCGCCGCCTCATCCGGCGGAGCCGCTGCAGATCGACACGCCGGTCATCGACATGCAGGACCTCGAGCACAAGCCCGGCTCCACCACCCGCGTGTCCAACAAGGGCGTGAAGATCGAGCCGACGATCGACAAAGACGTGGCTCAGGCCATGCAGGAATTCAAGAAGGTGCTGAGCGAACAGCTCACCACCTGAATCTCACGGAACGCAGCAACGGAAGGCAATCATGGCAAAACCAAAACCTGTTGATATCGACGCGCTTCTCGACGAATCCGGAAACGAGATTCCCAAGGGCCACGACATACGCTCGCTCGGACCCAGCGACAGCTCCGACACCGGCGCCGACATGATCGGTGTCGGAGGCCTGGACAGCACCAGCGATCGCAACGGCACCGGAGAACGCGCCAGCGTGGAAAACGAGGACTCCCTGGACGCCGACATCGCTGCCGATGGCATCGTCTCGTCCGAGGACGCCGGACTCGGCGGCGGTCTTGACCAGGCGGAAGAGGCGCAGCTCGGCGTCACGGACGAAGAGATCGACGCCGAAGTCCGCGCACAACTGGGCTTGGATCTCGACTAGCCAGTCATCGCGCCCTGCTGAATTGCCTCACGCGCCGATGCGCGCAGCGGACGCATCATCCAGCGGTCGTTGTGCTCGTGACCCGTGCGCCCGAGCGGCGCCCTGAGGTCGCGAAATCCGTGCCGGCCATAGAACTCGAGCGCCGCGGTCATTTGCGTGACCGTCTCGAGGTAGCACCGCACGTAGAGGAATTGCCTGGCCGCCGCCAGGCAGCGCTCGAGCAGCGCATCGCCGATGCCACGGCCGCGGGCGTCCCCCCGCAGGTACATGCGCTGCAACTCGCAGGTCAGGGGATCGGCGCCGGCGAGCGGTGCCACACCTGCCCCGCCCACGATTTCCCCGCCTAGCACGGCGACGAAGTAGAGCGTGCGCTGGCGCTGGTAGTTTGCGTACAGCGCGTGATCGGCGGGTTCGAGCAATTCCACGCCGCGCTCGCCGATGGCGTATTCGCCGCGCGTCGTCGCGATGATGTCGAGCAAGGCCGGCACATCGGCCGGCTCAATAGGGCGTAGTTCGAGTCGATCTGGAGTTGGCATATCGCGTCCTTGGTTGGCCTTCCCCGGCGGACGCGAACAAAAAAACGCCTCCGCTAGGGAGGCTGGTTTCGGTTGAGTGTTACGTCTGTCTCACGCGCTCAATCGCCTGCCTCCACGTCGAGTGGTTGCCACGAGTAATAGCGTTTGCAGAAGTTGAGCACGCGTCGAAATTACGTGCGGCGCGCGCGCCTGTCAACGCGCAGGCGAAAACCAAAGGTTATGACGGCATAACGGCTCACGCCGGGCTCCCCCTGCAGGTGCCAAGATCGCCGGAATAGTTGCCAGGCTTGGCGCCGTTGGTGTCGAACCGGCCGACGCGCCCCTGAAATCGTTTCGGGATCGTGACGCTGAAGACGTGCGAAAACATCTTGTCGCCCAATTCGTAATTGCAGCGGATCGAGCAGTCCATGGCATCGTCAGCCTGGCTCTCGACCGAAGCCTCGAGAATGCCTTGCGCAGAGACATTGCAGGTCAGCAGCCGGATGGGCCCATCCGAGGCGGACGGAACCGTGAGACCGTGAACATCTGCTTGCGGCGCAGCGATCACGGCAAGTGCCACCAGGCAGTGTCGGGTTTTCATACCGCATTGGAGTCGGCCGCCGACCGAAGGTTCAGGGCGATCGCGGGCTCTCGCGCGTATCCACCGCCACCCAGTTCACTTCCCAGCTCTTGCCGCCATCCGCGGAGAACGCCTGCTCGAAATGAACCGCGCTGGCGGTGATGTCATGGATCACGAAGCGAACGAGGATGGCACGGCCATCAAGCGTTTCCTGCGAATAGAACTCGCCGCGCCCATTCTTGAATTCGCCGATGGACGGCGGGCTCATGGTCCCGGACCTGACGCTCGAGAAGTTCAGGCTCCACTGCTTCGACTC
Source organism: Pseudomonadota bacterium (assembly GCA_039930985.1). Lineage (GTDB taxonomy): Bacteria > Pseudomonadota > Gammaproteobacteria > Steroidobacterales > Steroidobacteraceae > CADEED01. Next base: position 60,254 of record JBDTSV010000067.1, on the reverse strand, counting down.
CGGGTTGAACAGCCGCAGGCTCAGCGCTTCGATATGCCCCGCAGGTCCGTCAGCGGTGAGCTCGACCAGGTTGGCGCTGCCGTTCCAGACTTTGCGAACCACGGTGGCGCCGTCGTACTGCACCCAGGTCGTCGATCCACTCAGCGGATTCTTGAGTCGCGACAGATGGGTTTTCCAGGTGCCGATATGGAAATCGAAGTCGCGCGTCGCGTCGCGCTCCTTGGTCGATGCCTCCGCAGCCATGCCGGGCGAAGGGCCGAGCGCCAGCCCGCAAACCACGAGGACCATCCGCAGAACACTGTGAGCTTTCATCCTGCGAGCGTGCCTGACACACTGGTTTTTACAAAGGACCGCTTTTTGTGCCATCCGCCATACCACTTTCCCGAACCGGCGGGCCGCTGTCGCGGCAGATCTATCAATGGTTTCGCGACTCGATCCTGCGCGGCACCCTGCGCGGACGCGAGCGCCTGCCGTCCACACGGGAACTGGCCGAGCGTCTGCAGGTATCGCGCACTGCCGTCGTGCTCGCCTATGAACACCTGCTCGCCGAAGGTTTCGTGGCGGGTCGCGCGGGCTCCGGCACCTTCGTCGCCGAGGGGTTGAGCGCGCGCCGGCCCGCCGGTCGCGCCAGCACGCACAAGGGACGGCTGTCCCGGTTTGGCGCCGCGATGGAGGCCGCCGCCGCCAGCATTGTCGTTCCCGGAAAATCTCCGGCGCCGCCGCGCTACGATTTCTCTTATGGACGCAGCGACGTCGCCACGTTCCCCTTCGAATCCTGGCGGCGCACCCTGCTGCGGCACGCCCGCAAGAGCTCCCGTCAACTCGACTACGGGCCCGCGGCCGGGAGCCTGGCGCTGCGCCACGCGATTTCCGTTCACCTGCGACGGTCGCGTGCGGTCGACTGCGATCCGTCGCAGGTGATCGTGGTCAATGGCTCGCAGCAGGCGCTCGACCTGATCGTGCGCGTACTCGTCGAACGCGGCAACCGCGTCGCCATCGAAGACCCTAACTATCAGGGCACGCGCGAAATTCTCCGCGCCGCGGGCGCGCGCTTGTGCCCGGTGCCGGTCGACCGCGACGGCATCGACACCGCACGGCTCCCGGCAGACGCGCGCGTGGCTTTCGTCACGCCGTCACATCAGTTTCCGACCGGCGTGGTACTGACGCTGGCGCGGCGCATGGCGCTGCTCGACTGGTCCCGGCGCAACGACGCGCTGATCGTCGAGGACGACTACGACGGCGAATTTCACTGCGGCGCGCAGCCGCTCGAATCACTGCAAGGGCTGGACTCGGATGGCCGCGTACTCTACGTCGGCACGTTTTCGCGCACGATCTTCGCGGCGCTGCGCATCGGCTATCTGGTGGTGCCGCCCGCGCTGGTGGCCACCTTCAGTTCCGCGAAGTGGCTCTGCGACCGGCACACCGCCACCCTCGAACAGGAAGCGCTCGCCGAGTTCATCAGCACCGGCATGTACGAGCGGCATTTGCGCCGCGTGCGGCGCCGAAACACCGCTCGCCGCGACGTGCTGCTCGAGTCCGTCGCGAGGTATCTTGGCGACCGCGTCGAGATCACCGGTGACGGCGCCGGAGCGCATGTGGTCCTGTGGCCGCGCCGGCAGGTCGCGGAAAACACCGTGATCGGAAAAGCGGCCGCGCGCGGTGTCGGCGTCTACGGCGTGTCGCAATACTTTGTCGGCAAATCCAGGAGAAGCGGATTGATGCTGGGATTCTCGCGCATGAAGGAAGCCGAGATCCGCGAAGGCATCCGCCGATTGGGGGAAGTTCTGTGACTGCGAAACGAAATTGCGCCCGGTCAGGCGCGGATGTCGAGCAGGCTCTTCGTCATCTCGTCGGATGCAAGGATGATCTTCGCCGCGGCGCGCGTGTACAGCAGCTGCTGACGCGAATCGACCAGCGCCGCAACGGTATCGCCGGATTGGATCGCCGACGATTTCGCAACTACGCCCGCGTCCTTCTCCAGGGTTTTGACGGCCCGGTGAATTGATTCGGTCGCGCTTTGCAGCGCGCTCGGGATGGCGGCAATAGTGGCAACGTCGGTCATGCGCCGAGCATAGAGCCGCATCGGCTCAGCGTTCCGTGACACAAGGCCCAGTAGGCGCCGGCCGACGCGTCGATCAGCTGTCTTTCGGGCCGCTGAACGGCACGTAAGAGGAGAACGACGTGGCATTCCAGACGGGGTAGTTTGGCGGCCGCTCCGGTAGCCGCGCCTGCGCGTCGGCCGGGCGCTCTTCCGGTTCCTCGTTCTGAATCAGACTCTCATAGGCAAGTCGCTGAATGTATTGCGCTACTCGCTGGATGCGTGCCATGACGATTCCTCCTCGATTTTCGAGGCGCAACGTTAACCCGCACGGCACCTGTCGCCAGTAGGAGCCAGTCCGAAAAACGTGTCGGTGGTTCGCGACGTGTAAAAGTTTCAGCGGTCCAATGCGGCTGCCTCCGGGTCGGCACGCTTGATTCCCGCGCTGACGCCCAAACACAGCGTCCAGCGTGGATTCTCCCCTCTCCCCCTTACCTTCCGCCGACGACGGCGAGCTGCTCGACGCCTACTCGAGCGCCGTCACCGCGGCTACCGACGCCGTGGCGCCCACCGTGGTGCACATCGACGTGAATTCGCAGCGCGACGGACGTGAGCGTCGCGGCAGTGGCTCCGGCTTCTTCTTCACGCCCGATGGACTGCTGCTCACCAACAGCCACGTGGTGCACGGCGCACGCGCGATTCGCGTGGTCACCCAGGAAGACGAGCGGTTCGCGGCCGACATCGTCGGCGATGATCCGGACTCCGATCTGGCCGTGATCCGGGTGAGCGCGAGCGGCGCACCGCACGTGCGATTCGGCCGGTCGAGCCAGCTGAAGATGGGTCAGATCGCGATCGCCATTGGCAATCCGCTGGGATTCGATCACACCGTGACCGCCGGCGTCGTGAGCGCGCTGGGCCGAACATTGCGCGCCAGCACCGGCCGCCTGATCGATGACGTGATCCAGACGGATGCCGCATTGAACCCCGGCAACTCCGGCGGGCCGCTGGTGAGCGCGCGCGGCGAAGTGATCGGCGTGAACACCGCCATCATTCCCGGAGCGCAGGGCATCTGCTTCGCGACGGCCAGTGACAGTGCGCAATGGGTTCTCGGACAGTTGTTAGCCCACGGCCGCGTGCGGCGCGGCTGGCTCGGCGTGGCGGGCGCGAATGCGCCGCTCGCACGGCGCATCGCGCGCCACCACGGCATAGACAATGAATCCGGCGTGCGCGTGCGCAGCATCGAAAGCGGCAGTCCCGCAAGCGTCGCGGGCATCGAATCGGGCGATCTGATCGTGAGCTTCGACGGCGAAATCATCACCGGCATCGATCGTTTGCAGCAGACGCTCAATGCGCAGCGCATCGGGCGCGGTTGTGAGCTGGTGGTCCTGCGACATACGCGCAAGGTGGCGCTGCGAGCGACGGCCATCGAGAAACCACGCTAGGCGGTCCGGCAGCGGGACAGGAATGCACTGATTGCAGGCGAATCGCGCCGCCAGTCGCCGCACAGCGACGGTCCTCACGCGCGTTCGGGCAGAAGCCGATGAAATGCCCCCATATGTCCTACAGGGTTGTTTGTCAGGCAGGCTTACTTTGAGCTCTAGCAATCGACAGGTCCAAGGAGTCTCACATGCGTATTTCCCAAGCTTTCCTCCCGCTCGCGGCTGCGACTTTGATGATGACCGGCTGCGGCAACCAGGAGCCCGCCACCCGCGTCGTCGAGCAGGCCGAGGCCGCGCTCGCCAAGGATCGCCCGGATGCGACGCTATACGCGGCGGAAGAGCTGAAGGTGGCTGAAGCGTCGCTCGCCAAGATCAAAGCGGACTTCGCAAAGAAAGACTACGACGCGGTGATCGCCGCCGTACCCGACTTCAATACGCAAGAAAAGACTGTGCGCGAGACCATCGTCTCCGGCCAGACGCTCGCCGCGGCTGCTCAGAATGAGTGGCAGACTTTGAATGAAGAAGTGCCCAAGACCGTCGAGGCCATCCAGACCCGCGTGAACAAGCTCGCGGCGACCAGGCTGCCGAAGGAAATCACCAAGGCAACCTTTGACGCCGCCAAGGCCGATCTCGAGACCATGAAGGTCACCTGGTCGGAAGCGCAGGCTGCCGCCTCCTCGGGCAAAGCCCTGGAAGCCGCCAGCAAAGGGCGAACGGTTCAGGCCAAGGCCGACCAGCTGAAGACTCAGCTCGGCATGACTACGGCGGTGGCGTCCATCGCCGCACCGGCGCCCGGCACTAACTAATCGAACGAGCGTTCCGGATAGAAGACGGCGGCCGACGAGGCCGCCGTTTTCTTTTCGGCAAGCAAACGGAAGGCCGCTACTTCGCAGCTCGCCGCGCCTTGATCCGCATGCCGACCGCGACACAACACCAGGCGATGAAGAATCCCGACATGCTGCCGACGGCCGCGAAGAACAATTGCGCGTCGTAGCGCGCGTGGGCATACGGCAGCCAGTCCAGCAAGCCGGCCACCAAGGAAGCAATCAGCAGCAGCCACAGCGCGCCGACCCGCGTTCGTTCGCTGATCTTGTAAGGCCGGATGAGCGAACGTGCGGGTTGGCGGTGCAGATGCCGTGCCCAGCGGACCAGGATCACGAGACCCACCACCGAGCTCAGCCCGTGCAGCAGATGGTAGATAGGCAACCAGACGAGTCCGGGCGTGGGAGCGAGCAATGCCGGGATCGAGTTCGTCACGAAGGTGGCGCGATGAGTGAAGGCGTCCCAGAGAAGGTGGGTGATGGCGCCGAGGATTATCGCCAGGGACGCGCGCGCGATCAGTGGCGGTGTGACTGCGTCGGTGTGCGCGAATCGTGTGTGCCAGCGATCCGACAGGAGCGTGATCGTCGCCTTCTCGAGAACGGCGACGTAGAAGAGCCATACGAGCAATCCCACCGGTAGCGAGAAGAAGAAGAGTCCCGAGAAGCTATGCGTGAGGGCGCGGCTCGCGTTCTGCGAAAAGAAATAGCCGAAGTCCGGCGCCATGCTGCCGACCATCAACGCGGTCAGTGGCAGCTTGTGGTTGCTGAAGCGATGCAGCGGCAGGACAGCGGCGGCGTGCGAGATGGTGAAGGGCACGAAGTCTCACATCGCCGCTGGCATCGATACATGCTCGTGTCCGACCAGCCACTGCCCGTTCGCCTTCTGAAAGCAGGTGGTGACGCGCACCCAATAGTCCGTCTTCTCGCCTCCGGACATCGTGCCTTGAACGTGACCCAGGCAGTGACAGAAGGCGTGGCTGTCGCTCATCGAAATGCGCAGGTCGCTGATGTCGTATTGGATCGGCCCTTGCATCGACGCAAACCACCGTTCGAAGTTTTTTCGATAGGTGTCGGCGCTCTGCACCGCCAGCGGTGGCCTGAGGTCGTACACCACGATGTCCGGCGCGTAGTGCGTCATCAGCGCGTCGATATCCTTGTTACGCAGCGCCTGCGTCAGTGTCTCCAGGCGCTCGCGGATCTCTGTATCGCTCATGACAACCTCCTGGTATTTCCTGGGTGCTTTGGCATCCTAGCGCGCCACCCAGGCGAAGTCCGTCGGTGATACACGCGCCACGCGTAGGGAACTCGGGCCAGGACGACCGCGGCGCGGCGACGTTCAGCGAATCTATCTAAACGTACTGACCTTTTCCTTTCTTGAGACGAGCTACCGATCCGCGCGCACGGCTGGCGATATCCGCCAAAACTCCGCACAGCGTCTGCACGCCGCGGATGATTTCCGCTTCCGGAACGCCGCCAAACCCCAGGACCAGGCCAGGGTCGCCGATGTGGGTGATGTAGCAGGTGGAAAGTGCGGTCGCGCTGATACCTCGTTCGCGAGCCACTCGCACAACCTCGACGTCATCGAAACCCTTCGGCAGCCGTGCCGTCAGATGCATACCCGCGTCCGCGTTGACGATGGTCAACAGACCGCCTAAGTGTTTACCGATCTCAGACACCAGCGTATTCCGACGGCTCTGGTAAATCGCGCGCATCCGGCGCACGTGCCTCGAAAAATGCCCTTCGCACAGAAAGTCCGTCAACACCAGTTGATCGAGCGTCTGCGGAAACAGATCGAGCGTCAGGCGCTGCGCGATGAATTTTTCCACCAGCGATGGAGGCGCCACCACGTAACCAATGCGCATCGCCGGGAAGAGTACTTTGCTGAAGGTTCCGGTGTAGATGACCTGGGCCGCGCCGTTCATTCCCTGCAGCGCGCCCAGCGGCCGGCTGGAATAGCGGTAGTCACTGTCGTAGTCGTCTTCGATGATCCAGGCCTCATTACGCCGTGCCCAGCCCAGCAGTTCCAGACGTCGCGCGACGTTCATCGAAACACCGAGCGGATACTGATGCGATGGCGTCACGTAGACCGCGCGTGCCGCACTCTTTGCGGGGCGCATCGACTGCACCATGAGTCCCTCCCCGTCCACCGGCACCGATTGCAACGTGGCACCGGTCGCGGTCAGGGCTGTCCTCGCTCCGGGGTAGCCGGGATCTTCGAAGTAGATCGTATCCTTGGGCTTGAGCAGCACGCGCGCGCACAAATGCAGCGCCATCTGCGATCCCGAGACAATGAGAACCTGGCTGGCATCGCAGGTGACCGCCCTGGCCGTGCGCAAGTAGTCGGCCACGGCGTGCCGCAGCGGTAGATAGCCCGCGGGGTCGCCGTAAGCCATCTGCTCGATCGACATGCCGCGCGCGTGGCGCGTGACGAGCCGCGCCCAAATTTTTTGCGGAAAGTGATCGAGGGCGGGCAAGCTGACGCGAAACGCGCCGAGTTCCGCCTTTTGACCGCGTGGGTCGCGCGCGCGAGATCCGGGCTGGATCGCGCTATCTACCTTGCGCGAGCTTCGCCGATGCACCGAGCCATCTTGTATTGACGACGCCACGAAAGTCCCCGAGCCTACGCGCCCTTCGAGATATCCCTCATGCAGCAGTTGCTCGAACGCGGTCAGCACCGGCAGGCGTGAAATGCCCAGCTCGCGCGCCAGCGCCCGCGTCGAGGGAATCTGCTGCCCGGCGCGCAGTCTTCCTTCGAGAATCGCCGTGCGATACCCGTCGTAGATCTGGCGATAGAGCGGCCGCGCGTCCTTCTCGACGGCGACGAAAGGAATGAACGCCTCGTGTGCCGACTGCTTGCCCAAGTGGCTATCCAAAGAACCTACGTAGTGGTCATTGTGTCATGACCGCATGGGCGGCATCTTGGGTGTCCCCACCCGCGCACCATGGAGCTTTCCAGCCATGTTTCTCAGCAAATTGCTTGGCAGGCTCCTGATGGCCGTCGCTTTGAGTGCGGGCGCATTCAGCAATGCAGCGAACGCCGCACCCGCCAAGCCTGCATACCAGACCACCCAGGTCGCGCCCGGTCTTTACAGCTTCGGCGCAGGGTTGGCCTTCAACGCGTTCATGGTGACCGACGCGGGTGTGGTCGTCATGGACAGCTTCGATGCCGACTTCGCCAAGGCCTCGCTCGCAGCCATCCGCAAAGTTACTGACAAGCCCATCAAGTACCTCATCTATTCACACAACCACTACGACCACATCAGTGGCGGAGAAGTGTTCAAGGCAGAAGGCGCCACGATTCTCGCTCACGAGGCCGCAGCCAACTGGCTGAAGAGCCACCCCAGCCCGGAGGTCGCCGTGCCCGACAAGACGTGGTCCGGGGCGAAGTCGACGCTTACGCTCGGCAGTAGTCAGATCAACCTGCTGTATTTCGGCGCGAACCACGGCGAAGGCATGACCGTGTTCCAGTTTCCGCGCGAGAAGGTGATCTACACCGTCGATCTCGTCGTGCCTAAACGCGTGGGCTTCGCGTACATGCCCGACTTCTTTCCCAAGGAATGGGAGCGCACGCTGGCCGAGATGAACCAACTCGATTTCGATCAGGTGATGTTTGCGCACAATGCGCCGGTAGGACCAAGGTCCGCCGTGGCCGATCAGCTGAAATTCCTCCACGACCTGAGGGCGGCGATTTTCGCCGAGTTCAAGAAGGGCACGCGCTTCATGCAGATCCCAAACGTGGTGAAGCTTCCTCAGTATGAGAAGTGGGATGGTTACGAGGAATGGTTGCCAATGAACACCTGGCGCGTTCTGCTCGAGATCGCGATGGGCGTGTGAGTCGCCGCACCACCAGAGTCATCCAGACTTCAGTGGCCGCCTTCCACGTGAATGCCGGCATCCGCGAGCGCGCCAGCCAGCTCCGATTCGATGCGCGCGGCTTCGCTGCGTTTGATGTGTTGAAGATGAAGCGTCGGCCCGTTCAGCACTTCGATGCCACGCTTCAGCACGCTTCCGGCGGCGCGGATTCCAGCCTTGTGCTGATCGAAACGGTGCGCGGGCGAGTATCGACTCATTCCCACGTACACACCGTGGTCGTCGCCGCGCCGATCGGCAAAGTCCAGCAGGATTAGATAGACGTTCGAACGGCCGCGGCCAGTGGTGGTGAAGCGCGCGGCGACATCGTATGCGGTGCGGAGCCAGCTGACGTAGCGCATCGGCAACCAATCCGGGATCGATGCGCCCGCACGCCTCCACAAAAGATCCAGCGCAGCCTCGATGTGCACCGCGAAGTGGCCGCGCATCCAGCATTCATGGATGCAATGTGCACCGGCCGCGCCGTCGCCGGCGGCCAGCGCGGACTCGAACGCCGTCGCAAGATCACGGTCCGATCGCCCGCGAAAAGGTCGCTGACCCGGGAGCAGGTCAGCGACGGGGCGAGGCGAATGCGGCGAATCAGTTGGCGGTGAATCCATTGCCGGTGGCGGCCCAGTAGATGCCGCCGTAGACATGATGCAAGAAGTTGGCGTCGCTATAAGTCGCCGGCAGGTGACCCAGCGCCGTGTAGAACGCGCGGCCGCCGTCGTACTCCTGGTACCACGCGAGCGGGTGGAAGTTGCCCATGCCCTTGCCTTCCTTCGTGGCCCATTTCGCGAACGGCTTGTACGTCTTCTCATCCACGCTTAGCAGGTAGTGAAGCTTGCTACGCGAGGCGTCGAACTCGTACCACTCCTCGGTCCATAGAAACCGCTTCGGGAAACGGTCCATGCCGGGGAAGTTTGGGTCCTCGACCTTGATGGTCGCGGTTTGCACCAAGGGATGGATGTGGAACATGTGCCCGACCATCTTGTCGTACCAGGGCCAGTCGTATTCGGTGTCCGCCGCGGCGTGAATGCCGACAAAGCCGCCGCCCGCCTTGATGTAACGCTCGAATGCCGCCTGCTGCTCGTCGTTGAGGACGTCGCCGGTGGTGCTCAGAAAGATCACCACCTTGTACTTCTTGAGCTCCTCATCTTTGAAGACGCGCGAGGGGTCTTCGGTCCAGAAGACGCTGAAGTCGTGCAACGCCCCAAGGCCGCGGATTGCTTTGACGCCTTCGAGGATGGATTCGTGGTGCCAGCCAGCGGTCTTGGAGAAAACGGCCACGCTGAACTGCTCGGCATGGGCAACGCTCGTGGCGAGCAAGCCAAGAACGGGCAGCAGGAAAAAGCGGAAGTGTTTGAGCATAGAACCCTCGTAGGCGGTCGGGGCGGACGATCGAGTATAGACGCGCCCGACGTCGCCGCAGCCGGGTTTCGAGCGGCCGAGTAAGACAAGCTAACCCGAATCCGCGGCGTTCGCGCCGCCCTGACGGAATGCAGCGATGTCGCCTCTATACGAGCGCCGATGGTGAGCCGGCGCCACGGCTGGCACGTTGACTCCGCATCAGGGCTCCCACAGGTCTCACCATGAACGCATTCCGCGCCGGATTCTTCGGTCTCGCTTCGTTGTCGCTGTTGTTAGCCCTGCAGGCGCCCGCGCACGCAGACGTGCGCGCCCTCCGTCCCACGCAAACGCTGCCCCACCCCAGCAATCCCTCATACAAATACTTCGGCGTGGGAGTGGCCATCGATGGGCCGAACATCATCGTGCTGGCGATCAACGACGGTGTTAGCGGCGCTCCCAACACGTACGCGGCCCTGCTCTACCGGCGCAACAGCAGCACCGGCAACTGGGTTTACCGGCGCACGCTCGTCACCGTGAATGGCTTTTTCGCGCGCATGGACGTGCGCATGAGGAACGGCATCGCGGCCGTGCAGTTCGGCGGCCAGGTATCGCTGTTCGAATACGCGGGCGGCGACTACGTGCCCGCGCACGTCGCCGCGCCGATACAGCACCCCGGCGGCGTCGCGATCTCGGGAAACCGCGTGCTCGTGGGCGGCGACGGCTGCAACTACGACGCCGTCGTCTACGAGAAGGGCACCAACGGCAACTGGGACATCACTGGTCGCCTCGATGACAACGCCGGGAGTAATTGCGACGCCTGGGGCACAGAGGTGGAGCTCAACTATGACTACGCATTGGTGCGTCCTCACTACAGCGGCGTGACGACCGCGTGGCGTCGCAACGGCAGCGCGATCGATTGGGTTCCCGCGGGCGCGTTGAATCTGCCGCCCGAGACGCCGCAATCCACCACTCCCTACGCATTGCAAGGCGCGACCGCCGTCGCCAACACCGGCCACGTGTTCCGTCGCACCGGTACGAGCACCTGGACTCCGCAAGGCCGCGCCACCAGCGTCGACCATGACGCGAGCTTCGGCGTCACGTTCGATGCGGTGTATCGCGACGGCGTCCTGCTGACCACCGAGTCGGGATACACCGCATTCATGCGCGCCTATCTAGAGGCGTCCCCGGGTCACTTCGAACATGTCGCGAGCCTGATCACCCAGAACATCACCACGTACCACGACATCTCCGGTCGTACCGCCGTCGCCGTCGCCCAGGATGCCCAGGGCACGCGTTTCGAGGTCGATGTCTTCACATTGCCGGCGCCACTGCGCGCGCCAAATCCCATCGTCAACGATTTTGAAGACCGCGACGTTGCCGATTTCACCTTCAACAGCGGGCAGTTCGCGCTCGCCACGCGCGGCTCCGATGACGTGCTGGCGCAAAGTTCCACCAGCACGCTTGCCATCGCCCTGGTCGACGGCACCGACTGGGCTGCCTACCAGCGTGTCGAAGCCGAGATCACGCCGACGTTTGGCGCCAGCGATAGTTGGGTGGGCCTCATCGCGCGCTACGTCGATGCCAACAACTACTATTTCGGAGCCGTCCGCCCCGACAACTCGTTTGGGCTCTACAAACGCGTGAATGGCGTCAATACCCTGCTGCGCGAAGGATACTCCAGCGGCGAGAGCCCCGCCCGCGCCGCTCTGGTCGTGGACGGCAGCACTCTTTCGATGAACGTCGGCTACGCGAACACTTCTCTCATAACTGACACCTCACTGACTCATGGCCCCGCCGGCCTAGCTACCTGGCAGGCGCGCGCGGATTTCGACGACGTGCGCGTGGCAGGCACGGAGCAGTACTCGCTGTTCTACCGGGACTGGGGCTTCACCGGCTCTGACTACGAGGTGGGCCTCACGACTTCGGGTGGAGATTGGCGGGTTCGTCAGGACGAAGAGGGAACCAACCAGGGCCTCGGGCAGTTCGACGCGAGCGGCAGCGCCGTCGCCTTCATCGGCACGCCCGTCGGGAACCAGGAGGTTGTCGCCCGCGTGCGGCTCGATGCCTTCGGCGCTTCCCAACAGGGCGCGTGGTTCGGCTTGCTCGCGCGCTACACCGATTCGAGCAATCACTACTACGTGACCGTGCGCAGCACCGGCCAGATCCAGATCCGCAAGATCGTCAACGGCGTCATCACCGTGCTCGCCTCGACTAACTTCACGGCCGTGCCGGGGCAGTACTACGAATTGCGGTTCCGCGTCATCAATGACCAGTTGCAGGCGCTCGTCGATCAGGTGCTCGTGGCGAGCGCCCATGATTCGGCGATTGCAATTGGACAGTACGGCATGGCGACCTATCGCGCGGCGACGACCTGGGAGTACTTCTCGGCGGCGCAGCCGTGATCCAATCAAACTACTGCTTCTCAAGATCAAGGAAATTTTTCTTTTGCTTGGGACACCGATGATGGCTGGGTCGTCGGCCAGCTATCGGGCCCGTTGTCTACGCGTGCCTTCGTATGGACCGCCGCGCGCGGCATGAGGGCGATCACGCCAACGACGGTGAGCGCAGTTGCGACCTCGGTCGCCAATGGCCGCGCCGTCGGCTGGTACAACTCCGTGGACACGAACGGCCAACGAATGTTTTTGTGGAGCGCCGCGCGCCGCCTGGTCGACGTTACCCCGCCCGGACTGACTGGCAGCCGACCCGTGGGCATCGATGCGCGTGGGCGAATCGCCGTCGTGTACGAGGACGAGAATCCGCTCAACACTCGGTCGGTGGTGCTAGTACCCCGGGGCTTGTAACGCTACCAGCTGAACTTCTCACCGTTGTAGTTCATGTACGCATCCTGGTTCGCGGCAGAGAGGTTTGCGATGAGCGTGACGACGCCGGTCGCGCTTTCCTGCGTCGAAATCAGCGGACGCTTGGCGGGGACGCCGTTGCGCAAGCCATGGTTGAGATCGGTGTCGACGATGCCCGGCGCAAAGATTCCGACCAGCACGCCCTTGTCGCGCACATTCTCCTGGAACTTACGCATCCCCAGGTTCAACGCGGCCTTGCTCATGTCGTAAAAGTACGCGCGGTTGTCGAGAAAGGGCTTACTCACCGAGCCACGTCCACTCGTGATGGCGACGATCTTCTTCTGGCGGCTCGCCTGTACGTTCTCCAGGAACGCACTCGACACGCGCAGCGGTGCGTAAGCGTTGACTCGCATGATCTCGTCGAAAGCTGCTTCGTCGAAGCTGCCAAGGAGTTGACCCTGGTAGTTTCCCGATGTGCCCGCGTTGTTCACCAACACGTCGATTGGCTGCCCGCGGTATTTCGCCACCAGCGCATCGATCGACGCGGCGTTTGTGACGTCCAACGGTTCTACCTTCAAATTCGAATTCGCCTTGGCCAGCTCGACGAGCTCCGTCGCGTGAGCTGGATCGCGACAGGTGGCGATGACTTCCCAACCTGCCTTTGCATAGGCGCTGGCCAGCGCCAGTCCAATTCCGCGGTTCGAGCCGGTAATCAACACTATCGAGTGCGCGTTCGCGGGCGCCGGCTCGGCAGACTGCGCGGGCGTCATGGCGGCGAAGGTCCCAGACACGAGGATCAAGAGGAGTCGACAAATGCGCCACATATTGCAGTCTCCTGCAGTTCGCGATGCGCGAGGGTATAACACGACGCCGCCGTGTTTCACATCGCGCCGCGGTAGCTGCACGCAGCGGTGTATTTTCGTACCCTTCATCCGCGCCTGCCAAACGGAGTCCCATCATGAAGCCAGTGGTCATCGTCGGTTTGTTAGTGGCGATGTCGTCCGCGGCTTCGCTCGCGGACGAGCCCTACTCGCCGACCGCGGGCCCGCTCTACCAGAAGATTCTCGCGCTGGACAAAGCCGCGTTCGATGCCTTCAACGCGTGCACCGATCCCGCCCAGCTCGCGAAACACGCGTCGTTCTTCGTGAAAGAGCTCGAGTCCTACCACGACAACGGCGGTGCTTCCTGGACGCGCGACGCGTACGTGCGGGGCGTACGCGACAACGTGTGCGGCAAGTTCCGCCGCGAGCTGGACGTCGAGAGCTTCCGCGTGTGGCCTATCAAGGACTTCGGCGCCATCTCGCAAGGCACTCATCGCTTCTGCCATACGCCGAGCACGTGCGAAGGCGTTGGTCAGTTCACGATGATCTGGCGGGAGAAAGATGGGCAGTGGCGGGTGACGCGCGTGATGAGCTACGACCATCGGGCGGATCATCGGCCTGCGGCGGGACACTGACGCAAAAGGGCAGGCAACTACGCCGAAGTCCTGCCGCCACGAGCAGTTGATAGACGCCGGATAGTGGCTCCAGCCGTCGGGAGGTCGGAGGCCGCTGACGCCAAGGTGGTCTTCCGCGAACTATCGACCGGGAGTGCGCCGGTGTTAGGTTGACGCGCCCCGTACCCCCCAGGACGATGCCATGTCGGAATTGCAGAGCGTGGAGCGTCTCTACCGAGACTTGCTCCAGGCGTGGAACGATCGCCAGGCGAAAACGATGGCGAGTCTGTATGCGTCCGCTGGCGGCCAGGTTGGCTTTGACGGCAGCACCGCGCAGAGTCCCGCTGAAATCGAGGCGTTGCTGACGCCGATCTTCAAGGATCATCCCACCGCGCGATTCATCGCCAAGGTGCGCGAAGTTCGCCTGTTGAGCGAAAGCACCGCCCTGCTGCGCGCCGTCGCCGGCATGGTGCCGCCGGGGAAGAGCGAGCTGATGCCGGAACGCAATGCCATCCAGACACTGGTGGCCTCGAGGCAGACCGACGGCAAGTGGCGAGTCGAGATGTTCCACAACACGCCGGCGCGATTCGACGGCCGACCGGAACTCGCCGAGAAGCTGACGAAGGAATTGCGGGACGAGTTGTCGCGGCAGTAGTTGTTGGACCCCCTCCACACGAAGTCAAAGGAATCGAGCAATGCTGAACTATGGATACAACGGCCTTATCGGCCTGCTGATCCTGATCGGTGACGTCTGGGCGATCATCAATATCGTGCAGAGCTCAGCGTCCAACGAGAAGAAGCTCCTGTGGACGCTCGTGGTGCTGCTGCTGCCACTGCTCGGCCTGATCCTGTGGTATTTCCTCGGGCCGCGCGGTGGCAGAACCACGTAGCGCCGGTCAGCTCAGGGCCGCGCACTGCTGATCGATGCGGTCTCGTCCGGAAACATCGGCGCATCCAGCGATTCGAAGTCCGGCCGCCGCAATAGATAGCCCTGGAAGAGCCGTACTCCCACGCGCCTGAACCAGGAATACTCGCCGATCGTCTCTACACCCTCGGCGATGACTTCGATGCCAAGGTCGTCACAGACCTGCAACACCGCGCGCGCGATCGCCTGCCTCGGGCCGGCCTTGTCGATGTCGCGCACCAGGTGCATGTCGAGCTTGATGAGGTCCGGTTGGAAGTAAGCCAGCAGATTGAGGCCCGAGTAGCCTGCGCCGAAGTCGTCGATGGCCATGCGCACGCCTTGCGAGCGGTATCGGTCGAGCAGCCGGGTGAATTCTTTCGGACGCTGGATCGCCTCACCTTCGGTGATCTCCAGCACCAACTGGTCGGACGACAAGCCGGATTGCGTCGCGCATTCCATGAGCAGGTCCAGACTTTCGGGCATCGATTCGATGCAGCCCGGCATCACGTTCAACGAGAGCCGTTGCTTGAGTCCCAACCGCGCCGCGAGCTGTACCGCCGCCAGCCGCGCCGCGTGATCGAACGCGTGCATCTCAGCGGCCGGTACCGCGGCGAAAACGCTGGCGGCTGATTCACCACCCTTGCCCCGCACCAGCGCCTCGTATGCAAAGACAGTCCGCGCCGAGATGTCCGCGATGGGCTGAAACGCAAAACTCGCGAAGAACTCGTTCAACGATGTTCAGCTCACGCGCGCGTGGACGGGATGCATGCCGGTATGTTCGGTGCGCCAGCGACCTGCGCCGAAAGCCAGCAGCAGTTTCTTCGCGCGCCCCGGGTTAATGCGCTCGAGGCAGGCCGCGCTGGCGAAGAAGTCATTCTCGTCAACCGCCCGCTGCGCTTCCGCACTGGGGACGGAAGCAAACCCCATGCTCCATTCGCCGAAGCTGCGCTGCGCAAGGGGCTCGCGGATGATCTGGGTCATACGGTCGTGGCGTGAGTCTCGCGCAATGACTTCATAAATGCTGTCCACTGCCGCTTCGCGCCCTTCGAGCACCTGGAAGAAGCTGCCTTCGATGTGGAGCAGCATGCCCGTGACGCCAAGCGCGAAATTTTTGCGGCGGGCGCGCTCGAGCAGAGCCTGCACGTCGGCGTCACTCATGGGCTCACTGCCGCGACTGGCGTAGATGCGATGGATCAGGGTCACGGTAGGAATCTCGCTAATGGAAAGCCCCACAATTGTGACCCGGACGGCGACCACGGAAGACGTCGCGGCGATGGAATCGTGAGGCGGGTGTGCAGGATGAGCCGAAAGCGTGAGCGGTGCACGATGGAAAGGTCGGGAGTTCTTAGGGGTTGTGCTGCTTGCCAGCGACTTCGGGCCCCCTTCCCCGAGCAGATTTACTTGAAGTATTCCTTCTCCAGCAAGCTCACTACGCTTTCATAGAGACCGTCGTACTTCCTCTCCGTCTCGAGCAGGAACTTCTTGAGGCTCGCGTCCGGCTCGGCTTCGGCCATCACCTTGCACAAATGACGTTCGTGATTGAGGCCGTTGGCGAAGCTCAACATCACGGTGCGTTCGTACTCACGACCGCCCTTGCCGACGACCGGCGCGAATTCGCGCGCGCGTGTCATGGCGACCGCGGCGCGCTTGCGTTTCTCCATTTCCGGCAGCGGATCGAGATCGATCCGCACACCGGGGTAGTCCTTGGCGACCCGCTCCAGGTCTTTCTTCAGGTGATCTCCCATCTCGGCGACGGCCGTCACCATCTTCTTCATGGCGGCCGATTCGGACTTCACCAGGAGGATCAGATCGGACGCATCGAACTTCTCCGCATCGCTATAGAGGATGCTGTACCCCTCGCTCAGCATCTGTCGCTCTTTGCTCAAAGTCGGAGCCTTGGTGGCCGACTGCTGGCGTGGCTCTCCT
Source organism: Pseudomonadota bacterium (assembly GCA_039930985.1). GTDB lineage: Bacteria > Pseudomonadota > Gammaproteobacteria > Steroidobacterales > Steroidobacteraceae > CADEED01. The sequence continues at coordinate 43,694 of JBDTSV010000067.1, read as the reverse complement.
ACATGCGCACAACCCGCGGCAAGATTGGCTACCAGGAATGCGAGCACCAGTCCTGACCTCGAAAGCATGTGCATCTCCGCCGGAACGCCGACTCACATGTCGGCTAACGCACGATTGCCGATCGATCGCGTCGACGCAATAGGATTTGACGCGTTACCGCAAGCTCCAGCCGGCCCACTCGGCCTACAACGCGACCCTGCGACTTCCGATGGCCGTTGAAAGCTCGACACAAGTGTCTGTCCGCCGTCTCGAGATCCGGCAGAGACAGCGCCTGCGGCAGCTTGATGATCGCGACGATGTCACCCGTCGGACACATCTGCGAGTAGAAGCTGCCGATCGAGTGCGCTTGCCGCGTATGACAAATATTCGAGCATGAGTCGCTAGCTATCGCCCAGTCCGCTCGCCCGTCAACTCCGCCTCCAGCTCTTCCACCGACGGCAAGTTGCCGGCCAGTCCCTCCGGCAGCACCTTCGCCAACGTGGCCTCCCATCCTGCGACACCAATGGGCTTCTTCAGGTCACGCAGCGCGTGTTCGACCAGCACCTGGTGTTTCGCACGACACAACAAGAGTCCGATGCTTGGCGCGTCCGCCGGGTGCCGGAGCTGGTCATCAACTGCAGACAGATAAAGGTTGATCTGCCCGACGAATGCCGGATCAAAGGGTACGGCTTTGAGCTCGACGACCACGTACCGGCGCAGCTTCAGGTGATAGAAGAGCAGATCAAGGAAGAAGTCTTCGCCTGCAATGCACAAGTGCACCTGCCAGCCGACAAAGGCGAAGCCGCTTCCCAACTCGAGCATGAATTGCTGGATATGCTCGACGAGCGCCTGCTCGACTTGCCGTTCACGGCTGATGTCGGTCGTTCCGAGAAAATCGAAAAGATAGGGGTCTTTGAAGACTTCGGCGGCTCGTCGGGATTCGCTCAGCATCATGGCGGAGTCGAAGTTGGTGACTGCCCTGCCCTGTCTCTCGTGGGCGTTCGCCAGCATCTGCAATTCCAACGTGCGTCGGCTCCAACCGTGGCAAACCGCTTGGCGCATGTACCACTCGCGAGCCACGGGACCCTTGATGCGTTGTATCAGGCAGAGCACATGGCCCCAAGGCAATTGTGAAACAAGCTGTTTCACAATTGCCGAGTCCGGGAATTCCCGGGCGAAGCCACGCATGAATTGGAGGTTTCGCGTCGAGAATCCCTGCATGTCCGGAAAGCTCCTGCGCAGGTCGCGTGCCAGACGGTCGACGATCTTGGCGCCCCAGCCTTCCTGCGACTGGCGTTCGAGTATCGTTCGGCCAACCTCCCAATACAGCATCACCAGGGCAGAGTTCGCGGACAGAATCACCCGCGACCGTGCCTGGAGAACCCGCTGCTGGAGAGCTTTCAGCGTGGTGCCATAGTCAGGCGGGAGTGATGGAGTGACGCGTGGCACTTCGGAGAGGTCTCGATGCCATCCAGTGAAACCCAGGTGCATGCGGCGCTCCAGCCGACAATCTGGTGCGTTTAGTGACAAATGCCATTCATGCACGGGGACGCTCACCAGACCTTCGTGTGGCTCGCGAACTGGCGACGCGTACCGGGCCGCGCAGTTCGAGAATGCGCGGGACAGATTGATTCGAAACTTCTGCATGCAGGGCAGGCACAAGATCCGGCATGTCCACTCGACGCGGCTCTGGATACTGATCATCACTGTGCGGCTTCACGTTCCAGGTCGCGTCGTTAGCCCGCTTCAGCGCAACTTACTCGCTGACTATCGACGAGGAGGGACGAGTGAGGACCATCGACGGTGCACTTCAGTCCGATGGCCAAGAACTGGGATAGGCGACGGCCGTGGATCCTCATACTTGTCGGACTATTCGCGGCCAATCAGCTCCACGAGAATGTTCGTGAGCTCATCGGGCTTGTCGATCATGACGTCGTGCCCGCAATCGACGACGTAGGTTTTCCACGAAGCATCGCTTCGGACCTTCTCGAGCGTCGCGGCGAATCCCGGAAAGTTCTTTGCGCGGATATACGTCTTTCGGGAGATCTTCTGGTACGCGCCCGTGACCTTGAGCTTCTCGGTGAAGCAAGCGGTCGACTGCGGCGTCATTTTGCTGTCGACCCAGGCTCGATCGGCCTCATTGACGGCAAAACGCGCCGCCGGAATGGGTGCGGTGAAAGGACCGGCATCGACCCTTCCGCCAAGATCGCCGAGGGACTGTCCATCCGCTGGGACGAACGCATCGAGGTAGACGATCGAAGCGATCTTCGATGGAAGCTGTTCGGCGACACCCGTGATCACCATTCCTCCGTAGGAATGGCCGACGAGCACCACGTTCTCGAGATCCTTCCATTGAATTTCGTTCACGATGTCGCTGATCTGCGTGGACAGATTGACGCTCGGCGAATTCAAGTGCGAGCGCTCGCAGAGTCCGGTCAGCGTCGGGGCGAACACGCGGTGGCCCTGCGCCGTCAGGCGATCGATGACTCGCTGCCAGCACCAGCCTCCGTGCCAGGCGCCGTGGACCAGGACGAAAGTGGCGGTCCTTGCCGCCTTGCCCGGTTGGGGCGTCGTGCGCCCCAGCGCTGGTGCGGCAAGCGCGGCCATGGCCGCGGTCTTGAGAATTCCACGCCGTGTGGCGCGCAGCTTTCGCGGTTCGGTCATGCTGAATTCCTCACGTCACCAAGCGTCGATGCGGGACAGGATACGCGTTGTTCGAGCCACCGCGAAGCGCGCACCGGCGCAGAGGTTTCTCATCAAGAAGCCTGCCAATCGATCACTGTGGCAGCTTCCAAAGCTCTACCTACTGCTTTTTCGCCCGAAGCAAGTAGCTCACGCGTTCTTACGAAGGCGCGCACGACATACACACTCATCTGCTGGCCGGCGGACGAACAGAACAAATGGACCGCGGGTAATGTCGACCTCGTGCAGTCGACGATCACTGCCCGGGACCAGGGTCACTTGACGCGCGGGCGACACGCCTGCGTGCCCGGCGAAACGACGCCGTGCTCCGATACCCCATCGCGCGTGCTGCCTGCTCGACTGTCAGGCCGTCGTCGTCCATGCGCTTTTCGGCCAGCGCCATGCGATAACCGCGCAGATACGTCATGGCCGGCATCTGCGCCGCGCCTTTGAAGCGCTCGGCGAACGTGGAACGCGACAGGCCGGCGCTGCGCGCCAGCGCCGCCAAAGTCCACCGTTTGCCGGGCTGCGCGTGGATCGCCTGAAACGCACGCCGCAGCAGCGGATCGTGTTGCGCGCGGATCGTCGCGACGCGCTCGCGATGAATCACCGAAGGCTCGCGCATGATCATCAGCAGGAGCACTTCGCACAGGCGGACCAGGATCTGCTCTCCTCCGCGCGTCTGGTCGAATGCGCAGCTGCCGATCGCCTGCGTCAACCGTGCCAGCGGCGGCGGCATCGCCGCGAGGCCGGGCCACAGTAGATAGGCCGGGAGCGCATCGAGCAGCGGTGCGCATGCCGGGCCGCCGTCGTAAAAGCCGCACAGCAGCCCCACGTGAATGCCTTCGGCTCCTGCTTGAAGCGGCTGGAGGCGTGCCGGCGCAAGCGGCGCGGTCTGGCGCGACGAATGTGACAACAGATGGCCGCATTCCGGCCGGTACATGAGCAGCGCACCCGTCGTGAGCTCGACCGGCGCCTTCGCGTCCGCCATCCGCGCCCAGCAGCTTCCGGAAATGACAAAGTGGAACCCGAGCCGACCCTGCGTGCCGCCACCTCCGAGAGCCCAGCGCTCACAGGCCACGCCGCGGAATACGATACGCGCGCGCAAGCTCACGGCCGCGAGCAGGTCGTCGAGCAAATCCACGTTGACAGCAGCGCCCATCGACTCAAGTGACCGGCCGCGACCTGCGTTTATTTCGCTCGCGGATGAACGGCACCCAATGCTGGACTCCCGGTGCGCGCGGCATGGACGAATTGATTCGCTTCAAGCTGATGTTTCTGGATGATTTTTCCGACGGACCAGGCGCCTTGCTGCGAACGGCGAAGTGAATGCCAGGGATCGGCGGTCTCCCCTTCGTGCTCTAACCACACAAGGGGATACTCATGAATCGCATGTCGATCGCACTTTCACTTGCACTGCTGTCTGGCCTGGCCACGGCGTCGGACGACTCCCTCAACTTTCACCCACCCTTCCAGGGTCCTCGCGCGGTGTACACCGAAAGCAACGACGCCAACAAAAACGAAATCCTGGTCATGCGACGCGATCGCAATGGCGATCTGAAGCTCGTCGATCGCGTGTCCACACGGGGTCGCGGCACCGGGGCTGCACTCGGCAATCAGGGCGGGCTCGCGCTCAGCCCCGACGGTCGGCGCCTGTACGCCATCAACGCCGGCAGCGACGAGATCTCGGTGTTCTCGGTGTTCGGCGATCGTCTGGTGCTGACCCAGAAGCTGGCATCCGGCGGCGATCAGCCCATCAGCATCACCGTGAAGCACGACCTCATGTACGTGCTCAACGCCGGTGGCGACGGCAACATCACGGGCTTTTATGCCGGCGACGACCGCCGCGTGTATCCGATTCCCGGCTCGACGCGTCCGTTGAGCGGCAGCGGCACGGGCCCCGCGCAGATTGCGTTCGATACGTTTGGCGATGTGCTCGTCGTCACCGAGAAGGGCACGAACAAGATCGTGCTCTATGACGTGGTGGACGGCGTGGCACAGGCTCCGCAAGTGCGCGCCTCCAACGGGATGACACCGTTCGGCTTCGCGTTCGACCGGCACGACAACCTGATCGTGTCGGAGGCCGCCGGCGGCGCGCCGAATGCCAGCACGGTGTCTTCCTACGAACTCGATGGTGCGCAGTATCCGCTGGAAGTAGTTAGCGCGTCGATCTCCGGCGGCCAGACCGCCGCCTGCTGGGTCGCGGTGACGCGCAACGGCCGTTACGCCTATGCCACGAACACCGGCAGCAGCAGCGTCACCGGCTTCAGCGTCGCGCGCAACGGCGCCTTGACACTGCTCAACGCCAATGGCGTCACCGGACGGACCATCGCCGGCAGCTCGCCCATCGACGTGGCCGCAAGCCACGACGGCGGCTTCCTGTTCGTGCTCACGGGCAACGTGGGGATGATTCACGGTTTCCGCATTCGCGAGGACGGCAGCCTGCGCGCCACTTCGCGCATTGACGGCATTCCGGCGTCGGCGTCCGGACTCGTGGCGCATTGAGGCTGAGGTGCGGGGTCGCGTCGCTTGGGCGGCGCGGCCCCTCTTGGAGGACGAGCTGGATCGAGAAGGCTGACGCCCATCAGCAAAACCCTTGGTTGAAAGTTCTTCTCTCTACTCCTCTCTCGGGTGGACTACCGCCTCCGCGACATCCTAAACACATTCTCCCGACCAATCTTTCGAACAACAATCCAGAAACTTTCTCAGCCCTGGAAGAGAACGCGCCGAAATTCACCTTCGCTTCCGGCCTGATCCCCATCTTTTCCAGCGACTTCGGATCGGCCGCTGGCGAGACGATCAGATGTGCAGGTTTGTCGACCTTCGTCGCGCGGCTGGCTTGTTCCACCTGCATCACTGTTTGCGCGACGCCGGATTCATGAGCCCGAGGATTGCTTCATGCACGACTTCGAACTGGCGGCGCGTATCGGCATCCAACGTTGCAACTGACCTTTGCAGCGCTTTCAGTTCTCGCGCGAGTTCGGCATGGGTCGCCAAGGATTTCCGAAAGCGAACGAACGCGCGAACGACGTAAACGCTCATTTGCGCGGCTCGCGGACTGTTGAGAATTGTTGCCGCCATGATGGCGCCGTGTTCGGTGAAGGCCGGCGGCGGGTATTTCCGGTGCTGGCCATGACCAAATCTTAAGGTTGCAAATTGCAACCTTAAGACTGCAACGTCTTGATTTGAAAGCTCCATGAGGAAATCTGTCGGGAATCGATCCGCGTTGCGCCGCACCTGTTGATTGTGGCGCTTGGTCGTGACGCCGTAGAGCGCGGCGAGATCGGAATCGAGAAGCACGCGCTGACCGCGCAGTTCGAGAATGCGCGGGACAGGCGCAGACGGAACTTCGGCGGGAAGATCTGGCATGCACGCGAGCTTGCCGACGGAGACCGGCCTCGGCTACCTGCGAAATGATGGTGTTGGTGAAGAAATCGTCCAGCACTTGAGGGGTATGTTCAAGGTCGCAAGTTGCGACCTTGAACCCACAAGCATTTGATCGTCAGCGAATTTTCTAAGGTCACAGATTTTGACCTTCAATGCGCAACTTCCTGATTTGTAAGTACGCCAGCTCACGCCACCGCCGCCGCAAACGCCGCGAACAAATCCCCCGGCATGGGCTTGTGCAACCGCCACGTGATCGCCATCGGCATCCGACTCATGCTTCACATACGTAGCCGGCCCCAGGAACCAAAACGCGCGCTCATCCGTGTTCAGCCGCGCGAACAGCAGAATCGACGAGCCGCGCGCGGCATGGAATTGATATCGCTGGCCGGTCTCGCTGTCCTCGCGCGTGCGCGACTGACTCTCCCAGTGAATGAGGCTCGGGCTGATCGCATAGTCCTTGTAGCGTGTCGTGGGCGAGAAGTGCCCCACGGATTTGTCGAGGGTGAAGGCGAGCAGATCTGTCTTGGCATCGGGCAACCACTTCACGCCCTCGCGCCATTCGGGAGTCGCCACTTCGCCCGCGGAGCCGAACGCCGCGAGGATTTCGACACGGGTGTAACGCGCATGAATCTGCAGCGGCACGTCGGGTTGGGATGGGAGCGGCGCCTGCAGGTGCGAGACGCGCGTCTCGAGGATGTCCACAAGCTCGAGTAGTTCGGACCGAACCGCCTCAAGCCCCAGAGCTCGGCGATGGCTGCTTCAGTGGTCTCTGCATCGGTCAGGGACGCGAGCAGCATACGAAGGAGTCGGCGGTCCTTCGACGTCAGGCTCCGGAGATCCCGCGCCGCGTTGCTCAAGAACCTGCGATGCGCATGGATCCGGACGAGATCGTCGATATGCAGCAGCCGTCCGCGGGCGCGACGCATCCTGGTATCCGCAATAGGAGCGCGCGATGCCGAGCGCGGCGATGCGTGACTCACAAAAGTTGAGGTCGCACAGCGAGACGCAAGCGCATGGACTCGTAGAAGGGATTGCGGGCTTTGTTAGCGTTGCGCTTGGGCGACCAAAGATAGCCGCCGGAAATTTCGCGGCGGTAGGTTTGGTTTTGGTTGACCCACCTGTAGAGCGCCTCGTGATGCTGCCTTCAGATGAGCCGGCAGTCGATTTTGGTGGAAACGTCACTCCGCCTTGCTCTCAATCCGAGCCCGCGAAAGCGCCACCGCCTGATGCAGCTTCTTTTGCATGACTTCCTTCGGCGGCAGCGCCGTCAGGTATTCCGCAACGTGGATTCCGGTCTTATCGAGCTCCAGAAGCTCAATGCGTCCATGGTCTTTGCCGCTGCATAGGATGATCCCGATGGGCGGCTCCTCTCCCGCCTTGCGCTCGTGCTTGTCGAGCCATCGCAAGTAAAGCTCCATCTGACCCTTGTGTTCAGGACGGAATCGGTCGAGCTTGAGTTCCACCGCCACCAACCGGCGCAAGTCTCGCTGATAGAAGAGCAAGTCGATGTGAAAGTCCTCGCCATCGAGTGTGAATCGCTTTTGCCGGGCAAGAAAGGCAAAGCCGCTTCCGAGCTCCAGGATGAACTTCTCCATCTCACGCAGAATGGCGGCTTCCAGATCTCGCTCCTGATATGCGTCCTTAAGGCCGAGAAAGTCGAGAAGGTATGGATCCCTCAACACCAGATTGGTAGATAGCCGATCTTCGTCACGCAACGTCTCAAGTTCCATCCGAGCAAGTTTGGCGGGCTTGCGGGAGAGTGCGGTCCGCTCATAGAGCATGCCGCCGATCTTGGAGCGCAAGGCCCGCACGCTCCAGCCTTGCGCGCGGCACATCTCGGCGTAGAAGTCGCGTTGCAGGGATTCTTTGAGCGGTAGTAGCTCAAGAAAATGCGTCCAGCTCAATTGTCGCATCAGTGATGCGACAATCTTCTGGTCAGGGAAAATCTCGGCGAATCGTATCATTCGCCGCAGGTTCTTCTCTGCGAAGCCCGCCCCGTACTCCGCGCTCAATTGTCTACCCACTGAGGCGACAACCTGCTCACCGTAGATCGCGCGCTGATTGCGGAGAACTTCGGCCCGGATTCGCTGGCCGACTTGCCAGTACAGCATCGTCAGTACCGCGTTCGCAGTGCTGGCGACGCGACCTCGAGCCTCTATGATCAAGCGGCGAATGTCAGCGAGAATCGCCGGGGCATCGGTTGCCTTGGCAACCACGCGCTTTGCTTTCCTTCGCATCGAAAGATGCTACGGGAGCTACTTGAGGCGTACGAGACGACTATCTACGGCGTTCACGAAGAAATGGCACGCGATCCGCAGCTTGACGTTCAGCCACTAAAACGCACAATCTCACCGGCGGCGAGGAGTTAGTCACTCCTTATACAGGCCACACCAAGTGCTGACACTGTACGGCGGATCAAATGGCCAAAGACTCCCGAATCGAGTGGCGCGTACTTCCGATGCTGCCCATGTCCCAATCTTAAGGTCACAAATTGTGACCTTAAGATTTGCCACTCGGAGAGGAGTGTCCTCGAGTACGAAATCCTCGGGAAATCGCGCTCGGTTTCGGCGAACAGCTTGGTTGAACACCTTGGTAGTGACGCCGAAAAGCGCTGCCAGCGCCTGATCCAAAAGCACACGTCGGCCGCGAATCTCCATGATCTGAGACGCCAAGCTTTCTTCGACTTCGCCGACGAGTTTCGACATCGACGAAGTTTGAAGCGGGCAGCCCATGTCAGCCACACGCAAATGTGGGGATCGCCGCTAGAAATGCGGCGCGTCTGGATGTGCCTACCGCCCCCTCGACATCCTCAATACATGATCCAGATTGAAGCCGTCCGCAACACTTCCGGCTTCGGCATTGTCAATCCCACGCTGCAATGTTGCCTATGCAACCGCCGCCGCAAACGACGCGAACAAATCTCCCGGCAGCCGATGATGCAGCCGCCATGTCACCGCCATTGGCATTTCGCCTTCATGCTTAACATAGCTAGCTGGTCCTAGAAACCACAGCGCTCGATCATCGGCCCGCAGCCGTGCAAACAACATGATGTCGCGGCCTTGGCTTTCGTGCTGCTGATAACGCTTGCCCGTCTCGCTATCGGCCCGCGTCGTAGACTGGCTCTCCCAGTGAATGAGTTCGGGGCTGATGGCGTAGTCGCGATATCTGGTGGTGGGCGAAAAGTGCCCCGACGTCTTGTCCAGCGTGAACGCCAGGAGATCAGCGCGCGCGTCGTGCGCCGGGAACGCGCCAGACTGCCATGGCGGTGTCTTCGCGTCGCCACCGACACCGAAGGCTGTGAGGATTTCGATACGCGAGTATTGCGCATGCACCTGCAAAGGCACGTCCGGCCGGGCAGCGAGAGATTGCGCGAGGTGCGACACGCGGGTCTCAAGCACATCGAGCGACTCGAGAAGCTCCGTGCGGACGGCGGGGTATTTCCAGAGCAACACACACGCTTGCCCGAGAGTGGTATCTGCTTCGATCACCTGGTCGGTGATGGACGCGACCAGCATGCGAAGCAGGCGCCGCTCCCGTAAAGTGCTCACCTCGGGCGGAGCGCTCGAAGTCAGGAACGCCCGATATGCGCGTATGCGCACCAAATCATCGACATGCGTAATCCGGCCGCAGGCGCGGCGGAGCGCCCTTTCCTCAGCGCCGTCTGTCGACGGACCAAGTCCCGCATCCGCTTTGAGATCCGACCAGCTCTTACTTGAGGCGTACACGTCGTCCAGATCCAATCCGCACTCTTCTATATAGGCTGCGAGCGTGACGCTGCCGCCGCTAGCAGCTAGCTGCCGTAACTCCTCCACCTTTGCTGCCCATCGCGACGGCACGGCCTCACGAATGTTGCGGATGACAATCTCCGACGCCACGCGATCCAGCTCCATGTGGCAGCCGGCCGGCAGGAACGGAAAGCCGCTCTCGATCTGGTCGATCAGTTGCTTGCGCGTGCCGCCGAGCAAGGCGCGCAGGCGCCGGTCGAAACGAAACTCCTTGCGATGCTGGCCGACGAAGTCGAGCACCGTGCACACGCTCTTGCCGAAACTCTTGCGCAGGCCGCGACCGAGCTGCTGCAGGAACAGCGTCGCGCTGTCCGTGGCGCGCAGCATCAGCAAGGTATCCACTTCGGGGATATCGATGCCTTCGTTGAAGAGATCCACCGAGAACAGCACGGTGATGCGGCGCGCCGCGAGATCCGCGAGCGCGGTGCGGCGCTCCTCATCGGGGCTGTCGCCCCAGACCGCTCGCGCATTCACGCCCGCCGCGTTGAAGACGCGCGCCATGAAACGCGCGTGCGCCACGCTGACGCAGAAGCCGAGCACGCGCGCTTTGCCGATATCGCTGATGCGCCGCAGGAGCTGCGCGAGAACATGCTTGGCCCAGATGTCATTGGCGGTGAGCACATTCGTGAGGCCTTCGATGTCATAGCCGCGCCCGCGTGCCCAGGGAATCTGGCGCAGGTCCAGGCCATCATGAATGCCGTAATACATGAATGGACTCAGCCGATGTTGGTCGATGGCGTCCCACAACCGCAGTTCCGCCGCGATGCGGTTGTTGAACCAATGCAGGATCGAGAGTCCGTCGCTGCGCTCCGGCGTCGCCGTCAAACCGAGAAGCTCCACCGGCCGAATGTGGTCGAGCAGCGCTTGATAGGTAGGCGCCGCGGCGTGGTGAAACTCGTCGACGATGACCACATCGAAATGGTCCGGCGGCAGATTCGCGAGGCTCGCCGCGCGCAGGCTCTGGATCGAGGCGAAGACATGATCGAACTGCTGCGGCCGCTCTCCGCCCACCCACAGCTCGCCGAACTCGTAGTCCCGCAGGCCTTGGCGAAACGTCGCGCGACTCTTCTCCAGGATCTCTTCGCGATGCGCCACGAACAGCAGGCGCGCGCGCGGCAGCGTCTCGCGCAGACGCGCGTAGTCGATCGCCGCCATAACCGTCTTGCCGGTGCCGGTGGCGGACACCAGGAGATTGCGGTGATGCCCCAGGCTGCGCGACAAGGCGATTTCTTCCAGCAGCCGTTCCTGGAAGGGCTCCGGCCGCAGTTCGATCGGACTCAGCAGGAAGGTTGTCTCGTTTCCGGCGGACCGATCCACCGCCGCTGCAAACCGCGCCGCCTCGTAAGGTTCAAAGTCCGCGCTGTTCCAGTAGCTCTCGAATACCGCCTCCACCTTCTCGATGACCGCCGGGTTACGAGCACCGGACACCCGCACGTTCCACTCCAACCCACTCACCTGAGCCGAATGCGTGAGGTTCGATGAACCGACATACGCCGTGGAGAAGCCGGACTTGCGATGGAACAGCCACGCCTTCGCGTGCAAACGCGTGGAGCTGATGTCATACGAGACGCGAACATCCGCGCCGATCTTCTGCAGCTCATTCAGCGCGCGTGCCTCGGTGGAGCCGGTGTAGGTCGTGGTTAGAACCCTCAACGACTTTCCGTCGCTGCAATGTTGGCCGAGAGCTTGGATGAGCGGGTTGATGCCCGTCATGCGAATGAAGGCCATCACCACATCGATGCCATCCGCTGAGGGAATCTCCGACGCGAGCTGATGCCCGACGCGAGGTTCGCCGGGGGCGTTTGTCAGCAATGTGGTATCCAGCAAAGGCGTCGCGGGCTCGGCTATTTGCTTCGGCGTGCCGTCGATGCCGAGTGCAAGGATTGCTCGTAGCACTTCGCCGGACTCTGCCGGCAGGTCGTCTGCAGACACCACGCCGTCCGCGTCCTTCATTAATTCATCAATGAGGCGGCGTGCGACGCGGATGCCGAAGTCGACGCGGTTTGCGTCGCCAGCGGAGGCCACCGCGCGGCGGACGATGCGTTCGAGATGTAAAGCGATCCGGTCGGCGGCTTCGGCGGAGTTGAGTTTTGAGATTGATCGGACGCGTGGGTCCAGTTGAACGAGGCGTGATTGGAGCAGCTCGGTCAGCAGGACTTCATAAATGCCTGGGGTGAGGTCAGTCATAGAAGCAAGCGATGTCGTGTGGCAATGCGGGAGGCGAGGAAAGAAACGTCGATGGCAATAGCGCATGCGATCACAGTATCTTCATCTTCTGATCTTCCCTAAGCCGTGTCTTCTTCACCGCTCCTCCGATCCGGGCGAAGCCATCTTCTGTAAAGATCGGCTGATCTGACAATCGACCAGCAGATAAGGGCTACACGCTTGTACGTAAGGCAAGTAACATTTTGGACAACTCGGACAGTTCGGTGCAATCTACAAAAATGTTGGAGCAAGGGAAAATCAGGTCTGCGCCCCAATCGAACTCCCTCGTTCAAGTTAATCACCTTCAATGCAACCTCGTGAGTGACATTCTCGCGAAGGCAAGCGTTCCCGCGGATCGCGAAGACACGAGTCTTCCGGATATTGCGCCCGCGTTACACGGAAATTTCTACTTATCCTTAGTTGCGATTTGTCACCAGACCTCGCCTCGAGGCCGCCTTCCTCTCGAGGGCTTCGTCCATTCCATTCGACTTGCTGGTTGGGACTACCTGCTTGCAAAATTTGAGCAAGCTGCTCAGGCAGATCCCCATCTATTGACGCCCGAGCATTGGAGAACAATATCGTCACAAGAAGTTCGTCAGGTGTTTCATGACCAACACCTCGGCGATCGGCTAGTGGACTCCGACGGACGTGCCGAGCTTTTGAGGGACCTGGGAGCAAAGATGCTCGCAAATGACTGGACACGAGCTGATCAGATGTATGAAGAGTGCGAGGGCCATGTCACAACAACTGATCGCAACCTCTTGCGAGTGCTCTCGCAATTCGCGGCGTACCGGGACCCCGTACAGAAGAAGTCACAGTTCTTCTTGTCGATAATGAAAAATAGCGGCAATTGGACGTATCCAGATAGCTCGCTGTTGGGGCCGCCTGTCGACTACCACGAGGTTCGCGGGCATCTCCGCATCGGCACGATTCACATTTCGGATGAAGAACTCAGGCAAGCTGTTTTGACCGGTCAACCCGTGTCGGGCGACGGAGATATCGCGATTCGTCGGGCGGTATTAGACGCGATCATTTACATATCAGAGGCGTCTGAAATCCGAGATCCGAGTCGACTTCACTACCTATTCTGGAATGTTTTTCGGACTGTGTGCATCAGAGATTTTCCGAGATGCTTTAGTGCCAGCGATAGCAGCCTTCCACAACGGTATCGACACCTACTTCAGATTGGCCTGCCCAACAGCTGCCCATTTTCTACCTGCTGCCAAAGTACGGGGCAATCGCATCCAATTCTCGAGCATGTTTTCGAAACGGATTACTACTAACAACACGGGTTGTTAACTTCCTGAGTTGTAGTCACCGCCGAGGAACTGGCTGCATGAACGCACGAATTGAATGTCAGTTCGAATCTAAAGACGAAGATTCGATACGACTAAATTTTGTTGAAATGTTGTTTGCGCTGGCGATTGCGCAGGTTGCAATAGCAGCAGCGGACATTTTTGATGCGGAACAATACGATGGAAGAACTGCGGCGGCCATTAGTCATCAATTTCTCGGGTTGATCATGATCGCAACAAGCTGGGTGGGTTGGCGCACTTCGCCCTCACCCGGAATGGCCGCGAAGCTCGAAACAATATTCTCCAGAGAGTTTATCTACCTGCTCATCGATGTCTTGCTCGTTGTGCTCTATTTCATTCTTGTGCGTGACTGCGAAGTAGAAACGATCGCAGGCAAAACTCAACTAACTTCCGCCAGCGCTGTATCTGAGTCTGTTTGGATTCTCGCTATTTTTTGTGTCTTCGCCATTTGGGATGCGTTTTCCGATGTCTTCGCAAAAGGCGCGATGTGCGAAGAAGTCGGCAAATCTCGATCTTGGCTATTCCCAAAACTTCTGATCGCGAGCATGGCTTGTTCGCTGCTGTGCGTTGGACTGACCCTAGTGGTGCAGCTTTTTGCTCATAGAGCGACGAGTGCGGCCGAGGTTGTGTTGCTAGATATCTCTCTAATTTCGCTCGTGCTCTTATTTCGACTTCTGAAGGCGCCCGTGGAAAATTGGCTCGGAGAACGACTTTACCTAAGGCGCTGTAAGGCGTTTAGCGAGCACAGAGTGGATTCGGAGGTACACCAGGTCGCGCGCGGAGTCATCATATTCGTGTTTTTTGCGTCAATCGCGTTCGTAGCCACGTTCCACTAGTCCTGCCGACGTCCCCCAGCTTTCAGTAGTGGGTTGATCTAGAGTCGGGCCGCTACCGAAAAGGGGGAGACGTCGGATCGTGGGCGTTGGTTCCAATCAAGCTAACCCTCTACTTCTTGACGGTCCGCGAAAACGAGAGGGTTACATCGCAAATAGCAACGCTCGCGGTGGTAAACCTTCCCGCTAAAGGGAGAGAGGAATCTCGGCGGACGACCATTTGCCTTTTTCATTGTCGCTTGGAATATGCGCAGCGACTTGGTCGGCGGTTCGGATAAATAAGGCAGGGGGGGCCTTCGCCATATCCCATACATGGAACAAATATGCGGAACCGGATTTCAGCGCCTGCTCCCATTCGTGCCGCGTCAAGATGAATCGTAACGGGGAGGCTGTGGTCGATTTGACCTCGATCATGCGGTTGATAAGCCCAAACTCTCCTACATCGTAGGAAAGCACGTCATAGCCAGCGAAATTGTCGTCCAGGCCTTTCCAGATTGGTGTCTTGTCGATCCCGAGAGCGCCTAGTCGCGCGCTCTCGTGATCCATCGTGAGCTTCTCGGCGGCTCGCGCTTGTTCCATCTTTTGAAGATCAATTACTAAACGCGCAAAGCAAGAAACAGAATCCCACCACGCTACAACATCTGGGGGAGGTGGGTCCTTTTGCAACCCTGCTGCCGCAAATACGTCACGATCATCAATTCCTAATGTGTCCAAGAATCGCATCCGCCCCTGCCTCATAGCCTTAGACCACACGGGCTGGTGCTTTGTAACGACCGCGGAAATGCACGCTTGATAGAAACCGTCACCATTGAGCACACACTCCGGATCAACTAACCCATGAAGATAGGCAGAAGCCTGCAAATCCAGACTTGCTCCGTCTGGTTCTATATTTTCAATGAGAGAAAGAAGTTCAGGAAGCTCGCATTTCGGTTGTTTTGCAGCATAAACGCGTATCAACCGTACGCCCTCGAACGACGCCAGAGAGAACACTCTCTCGGTGGATATCACGGCAGTCATTCGTCATCGTCAGACGAAGCTGGCATTTTGCCTTCCAGCTCCGCGATCAGGTCAACGATGTCCTGGAGATTGACGTCATAGTCAATCGGGTCGTCCGCTTCCTCTTCATCAAAAGCGAGTTCATGCAGATCGGGATCATCGAGGAGAATCTGCATATTTCGGATCTTTTCGGTGAGCCTGCGGCTGACCGAGAGGTCGATGCTCCCAATTTCCGGGGGCGCTTTTGATCTGTAGACGAAGATGTCGGTCTTCTCTCCGGGCTTAAGGCCAAGCCGATGGATGCGGTCGATGGACTGGAGGTAATGCGTCGAAACGTAGCTCCGATCGGCATAGATCGCGTTGTGGCAAACAGTGTGCAGACTGATGCCTTCACCGGCTGCTGCGGGATTCGCAATTAGGGCCGAACAACCAGAGTCCAAGTGAAAGCGTCTGATACGGCCTTCGCGTGTTTCCGGATCCATATCGGAACCGGATGGGACGCCGCCGTGCAGCGTCACGGGATTTAAATCAGCCAGCGCCGAAGACAGGCTACGGATCGTTTCGGTAAAGATCGTCCAAATGACAACCTTTTTCCCTTCGCTCGCCAATGCGCGCGCATGGTCCATTACGGCCGTCAGTTTTGCGGAGTGGCCCTCGTCGATGACGGCGTCAGCAATTCCGGAGGCGATCTCGAAATCGTAATTAGCCATTGCGCTGAGCACATAGCTCGGATTGATGGAGAGCTGAAGCAGGCGCATGACCGAACGTCGCGCCTTCAGGAATTGAGCCTGCCCCATCTGTCGATTTATCTGCGCCGAGAACTGGCGGAGGAACTCGTTCCTCACAATGGAGTACAGCGCAAGCTGTCCGGGCTTCATGCTGACGTCGATGAAGTGCCTTTCAGCCTTTGGCAACCCAAGTTCCTGTTTGGTTGTTCTCACATACAAATTGCCGAGCACGTCGCGGGGTGCCTTTCCGCGCGCAACTTCCACGCCGAGACCATGACCAGGCCATAAGAAGTCGAGTTGTGACTGAATATCGGAAGCCGCTTGTGGCATCGGCGTTCCCGTCAAAATATCTCGCCGAACAGGCAGATTTGCGATGTTCAAGAGAAACGCGCCTCGCTGGGATTGAAGTCCCGCCTTCATCCGGTGCGCTTCATCGAGAACGAGATGGATCGGTTTCCGCGCGAAG
This sequence comes from Pseudomonadota bacterium, assembly GCA_039930985.1. Taxonomy (GTDB): domain Bacteria; phylum Pseudomonadota; class Gammaproteobacteria; order Steroidobacterales; family Steroidobacteraceae; genus CADEED01. The sequence continues at coordinate 27,317 of JBDTSV010000067.1, read as the reverse complement.
TGTGATGCGATCAATCCTTGCTGACGGATCAGCAAGTCATATGACATCAAGAACCGCGTTGCGCCAGACGCGAGCGCGTTTGCTGTGTCCTGCTCACGCCCGTCGAGGACGGTGAATGGTTCGCGCGCGTCTGCGGGGCTATCTTCGGCCATGCACTCGTCAACAATATCGCGCCAAGCTTGAAATGCCGCTTTCGGTGCGACAACGAAAAGCTGCTGACCCCGTTTTCGGGTCAGCAGGTGGAGCGCAAATGTGACCGTCGTTTTGCCAGCGCCCGGAACCGAGAAATTCGCGCCATTTGAAAGCGCAAGCAGTTGCGTCAGATCCCGGAGTTGAAACGGTTTCAGGCTGCGCTTACTTTTGTCGAACCCCAACAGCTGGAGTTCAGATTCAATTTCAGCGGTTGCTTTCTTCGGGCCAGTAACAGCGTGGCTTGCCTGCGCTGATCTGACTTCGGCGGCGAATGCTTGAAGGCGTGTGGCCGCGACACCCTCTGGCCGAAACCTAAAATTCAGTGATCGCTGCGTTGCCTTAGTGCCGAATTCACGGACGATGTTAAGGGCATCTGGCCAAGACACTTGAATGGAGTTTGCCGTGATCTGGGCGTCAAGGCTGTTTGCAACAACCAGAACGTTGATCCGGGACCAGATTGGTGCCGAAACGTTCGCAGAAGACGCGATGAAGCGACCAGTATTCCCGTCACCGTACTGAACCGCTATATCAACCGGCTCGGCCACAATGCCTACCCCCTATTCATTTTTTTTGGAGGAGGAAAGCTCCTTCAAACTCGTGAGCTTCTTGTCAAGTTTTGCCAATAGATCGCGGATTGAATCTATTTGTTTGCTCAATGCTGCGTAGGTTTCTGCGCCCGCGGTGGAAACGTCAATCCCCGCGAGTTTTGCATGAACCTGTACCAAAGCCTTCAAAGCTGCGGTCTTGGATTTCTGTCCGTTATCTTTCTCGATTGCGCTCTGACACGCTTCGATAAGCGCTTCGACAGCTTCTTCCCGGGTGTCTTCGTCCTTGAGTGCGGCGATCACGGGAGCGTAGTCATTCGCCGCCGCCGGGCCCTCGATTTCGATCGAGAAGTCGCCGTCGTCGTTCGCCTCGGTGGTGCCGGTTGCCAGATCGAGCTGGTCCGCTAAGTTTGCGAGGACTTCTTCCGCAAGCTTTCCAAAAGCGGCGTTGTAGGCATAAACGCGGCCAGTGATTTTGTCCCGGTTCTCGAATAGCGACCACGCGATAGCGCGGCTGGCATTCTGCAAGGGAACAGTCTTGCCCGATAACCTTTTCGGAAGATCTCCAAATATCTGCTCGGCGTCACCGCTGACCAACGAATACTGACCAGGCTTGTTAGCCCACTCGTTCAGATAGAGATCGGCTTCATTGATTGACTGGAGCAGGTTCCTTATATCCGCCTCATTCCGCCGAAGCTGATCCGCGACCTGCTTCGCCGTGCGGCCCTTGTTGACCTGACGGCGGACCAGTTGCGCATCGCCAATCCAGTCGTACTCCAGCTTGGTTTGCGGACGCGCCTGCTCATTTGCTTCAATGTCATCGACTTCGTCAGGACTCGTGTCCGAGGGCAACACAAGACATCTGATGTGCGCCCATTTTGAGTTGACCGACTCATCTGTCGCGTAGAGCTCTCGGATCGCACTAAGCCTACGATTGCCGTTCACGACGACGCCTGTACTCGTAATCAGAAGGGGCCCTCGTTGGCCTTCTTTTTGGAGAACTTCGAGTATCGAAGAAATGGAGGTTGTCTCTCGCTTTGCCAATTTGGCAAGGATGGCGTGCTGAATCGACTGAACCGAGCTTAGCTCTTGCCCTTTGGCAAAATAGTTCTTGTCGAGACTCTCCTTGGCGATCGCATCCTGTTGATCTGAGTACGTCCGGCAGTTATCCATACGGTAAACCGGCAGGTCCACGGGAAGACTAACAATCTTCAGAGTGGTCTTGTCCCCTCTAAAATCGTAGAGCAATTCCGTCTCGGTTGCGGTTTCTGCGCGCTTTTGGATGGTGGCTTCGCGTTCCGACCTCGGCGTCAGCTTAATTTCATACTTCATCCGGCCCCCGCTACTCGAACGCAACGACGATGATAGGAACTGTTATTACTCGGTCGAAGAGTTTCAACTCGCGGCAAACCCGTTCGGCATTCGCGATGTTGTCTCCAATGATTTGCGCGGCTTCCTTAGTTGGCAACGCAAGCGCGGCGGCTTCAATGCGCCCGCTCTGGAACAGGTATTGGAGCTTAAGAAGGTCGTAGGGCGCCCTGCTCATGTTTCCGGTCTGAAGCTGAAACGCCAGATCATCCTTCATCGCGAATACCGTCAACATCAATTCCTGGTCCAGACGCACGTCTGTCGCCCACCCTTCTCCGACAAATTCCTGCTCGACGTGTTGTCGAACTTGCGGTGTGCAGCGACTCTGAATTTTCACGGCGGGCGCCGCAAAAACGTCAGTGAGCCATTCCTTCAGTTCCCGGCGCTCCCACTCGGCACCTGCGTTATGGTGATCGTCGTATGTGAAAGCGAGCTTCATTCACTTGCCTTCGACTTGGGGTCGTAGACCGGCTTATTCATGGGCCTTGTTCTCAATTCACCGGCGCGAAGCTGGTGAACTCGCTCCCAGGCAATATCAATATAAGTTTTATCTAGATCGCATCCGTACGCATTTCGTCCCAGCTTCAGTGCGGCGACAGCCGAGGATCCCACTCCGATATACGGATCGAGAACGCTGTCTCCCCTATTGGTCAGCGCCAACACCAGCCGTTCGACAAGGCCAACAGGAAATTGACAGGGGTGATCCGTTTTTTCGACATGATTGGACTTCACGTTAGGAATATCCCAAACGTCGGCGGGATTCTTCCCGAGCGGATTGCTCGAAAGTTTTCCCTTGTTCGGACCCTTGAAGTGCTTCTTTTCGGGGTATTTCGATGGAACGCGGACGGGATCAAGGTTGAACGTGTAATCCTCGGACTTTGTGAACCACAGAATCGTCTCATGCCTACCGGAAAAGCGTTTCTGGCAGTGAAGGCCGTGGCCGAACGTCCAAACGATTCGATTCCTGAGGTGGAGACCGTGGTTTTTAAAAAGCGGGTAGAGAATTATGTCGAGGGGAAATATCTCCCCGTCCTGAACGTGATTCCCCACTTGCCAGCAAATTGAGCCTTTCGGATTCAGCAGCCTGACAGCCTCAGCGATGCACGCCGCCTGCTCCTCGATGTACCGTACCTGCGACCGTTTTTCTTCGTATTCTTTGCCCAGGTTGTAAGGCGGCGATGTGACGATCAGATTCATAGACTCGGCTGGCAGCCGCCGCATGAACGTCAGATTTTCTTCGCAAGCGATCTCGGCGTGAGCGTCGCGTTGAAGGCGCGACACGGACGCAAGACTTGGCTGCCTGGCTGCGTTCTTCACGGTTGTTGTCGCCCCCAAAATTCGTACTCCGAACTGTTTACGAGTCTTTCCGATTCATATTGCATATATTCGCACATCGAGGAAAGGTGGAAACACAAGTAAAGGGGCTTCAGCAGATTGCCTCGCGGGTAGCACGCTCCTTGTCGCCGCAATCCAGTGCCGATAGATCAGTAAAGGCTTCGCCAGTTGACCTTGAGCACGCGCGCCCGTCCTTTCGCCTCGATACTAAGCTGGCTCCAAATCGGTCGCCCGCGTCCCTGTAGATAGCCTGCATGTCGTCATAAACAATCATGAAGGCCTTGGTATCTGGATTCACCATCTTGACCGCGAGCGACAGCCACTCTGGTTCAAAGTCGTGCGCTTCGTCGATGAGCACGGCGTCGTACTGCCCGCCGGGGATGTGGCCAAGCATCGTCTCCGCGTCAACGGTGCGCACGCAGGCGGCGAGCCGGTCGTTGTAGTCGGGGAACTCGGCCTCGCTTGGGCTTGGGATGCCGTACGTCTTCAGCATCTGGTAACACCAGGAATGAAACGTGCGCACTTGCACGCGATCTTCGACGCCGCGCGCTTGCATCACATCCTCGAGCCGCCCGGCGATGCCGTTGGCGTAGCACAGGATCAGCACGGGCTTACTCGCCGCCCGCGCCAGGTGTTCGGCGCGAAAAGCCAGGATGAGCGTCTTTCCCGATCCGGCGACGCCACGAATGATCCGATGCCCTTCGCCGAGGCCGCGCGCCACTTGCTCCTGGTGAAGGTCCATCACGGCCAGGGTCCGGTCTTCCTGCGGCGACGATGCACTTTCCAACGGCAGCGCAAACTGCCGAATCCGGATCTCGGGAAAGAGCAGCGCGCGTAGCCGGTCGAATTCGGGAAGTGTCAACGCAGAACCCAACCGTGGAGACACCATCTTCCAGAGCCGCGTACGAAACGCCTCCGCATCGGCGCTTTCGCTCATCTCGTCTTTGAATACGCAGCGGTCCTCAGGAAAGACTTCGCGCAGATCGGTTTGCGCAAATTGCTTGCGGGTGATGTTCGTGAACACGACGCCGAATCCAAACGGCACGATGGACTTGCCCGCAAATGCGTGACCTGGCGGATGGAGGAGCTGCCGGTCGCTCTGTATCTGCTGCATTACATCGAACATGTAGCGACGCGCCTGCTCGAAAGGGCTCGTTGTTGTCACCAAACCGCGCGGGGTCACGAGCTCCACATCCGACTTGTTGGCGGACGCGATCGTGTCGAGCCGCCAGTCTTTGACCTCGAGCACCAGCAAGCCACTGACGGGGTGGACGATGACGAAGTCCGGGTGCCGCCCGCGCGGCCCCATCGGCAGGTTGTGCCATATATAAGAGTTGTCTTCGAGGGAGTCCTTGAGGCGCTTAGGCAGGGGCGCAGCTCGCCGCGGCTGTCGAAGCGGGCGGAGCCGAGTGATGGGATCAGGGTGGCCATTGCAAATCGGTGCTGAGGAACGCTTGCGCGCATTCCTGCGCAAAGCGGTCAGATGCGAAGCTGGAAGTTCGGGAGTGTGACGGCGCAGGATTGCGTCGCGCGACCCGTGGTGCGACGCGAACGTCCGCCAACCTGGATTGGGACGCGCGGGCCTTGATGGCTTTCAGCAATCGGCCGTCGGGTGCGCATGGCGCGGGCGTCGTCACAACCAATGCCCCTCCCAGAGCAGGCCGATTCTGCCAGAAGCAAGGAGTTAGATGGCCGATGAGGATCACATCGCCAGAGGCGATATCGTCAGGGCGATCCTGGTTGTACGGGACCGTGCGGCGCTGCTGGACGCCGACCTCGCCCTCCTCTACGGCGTTACCACCAAAGCGCTAAACCAGGCGGTCAAACGCAATCTCGAAAGATTCCCCTCCGATTTCGCGTTTCGCTTGACGCAGCGTGAGTCAGCCGAACTTTCTAGATTGGCCGGGCCTTCCGAAGCGCTGAGATTCCGGAATCTTCGGAGCCCGCCTGTCGCGTTCATAGAGCATGGCGCCATCATGCTCGCTATGGTCCTCACAAGCCCACGCGCCAATCAGATCAGCGTGCATGTGGTCCGCGCTTTCGCCCACTTGCGCTCGGCAGCCCGCGCAAACGAGCAGGTCATGAGGCAGCTCGAGCAACTGGAGGACCGAGTCGGGAAGCACGATGCCGACATCGCCGCGCTCCTGCGGGCGATGCGGCAACTGATTGGACCGGCCAAGACGCCGGCGCGCGGGATCGGCTTTCTGGCTGATATCAAGTAGTTGCGCGGAGGCGGTCACAATTTGTGACCGCCTCCGATCGCGACCGGAGTTCTTCTCCAGGCTGTGCGCCGCAATCGGAAACGCTTCCCGAAGGACTTCATGTTTTCTCTACAGATCATGAGTTTACAAACTTGAAATCACAGTTTGTGATCTCATGTTTGAGCATCGCGGCTATCGGCAATCGAGTACTCGACCGCCTGATATTTCGATCCGAATGCGCCAAATATTCAGCTCTACGATGTATCCAGCGATGGGGCAGGCTGACGGCTCAGTCGAGCTCCGATACGTTCACGTTTTGCATTGGGGCTACGGGTCTTGGCGCGAAACCGCGTAGAGGTGTAGCTTGGCGACCGTGTCTACTTCGATGAAAAAGCTCGGCATCGACCGCCTCGGACCAGAGGAGCGGTTGTCGCTGCTCGAGGAAATCTGGGAAAGCCTCGACGAGGATGCGCTGCCACTAACCGATGCACAGCGCGCCGAAATCCAGACGAGAATGGCGGAACACAAGGCCAATCCAGATGACGTCATACCTTGGGATGAGGTTAAGAAATCAGTCTTGCCGCCACGCGGTTAGATGTGTCTCCCACTGTTGTCTTCAGGCATCTGGCGCGCGCAGAGCTCCGGTCGGCCGTTCGATGGCATGAACATCAACGCGCCGGGTTGGGCACGAGATTTGTCGGTGCCGTCGAACAGGCGATCAAGACTGCCGTCGATGTTCCGATGCGCGCAACCCCATTGATGCAGAACATTCGGCGGGTGCGCGTGCGCCGGTTTCCGTATTTCGTTTACTACATTGCAGAAGAGTCGCGGCTCATCGTGCTGGCGGTACTGCACTATCGCCGCGATCCGGAAAAATGGCGGCATAGATAGGCGCGGCACGCGCGCTATTTTGGTCGCTGAACCAGACCCGAAGGCGCTTCTGGCGGCAGCGTAGATAAGTTGCTTGCAGCGCGAAAATGCTTTTCGGCGGACTTTGTTTTTTCTTTGACGGTCAAGCGCTTACGCGTTTGAGATCACAAATTGTGATCTCAAGTTTCGAGCACGAAGATATTGACTGCCTACGTCATTGCCGTATAGCCTCGACTTGCACACATTTGTTGAAACCCAACTCTTCACGCGGCTGGCCGGCGTGTATCTCGGCGATCTGGGCGTGCTCGCGCTCCGGGCTTACTTGATCGCGCAGGCTACAACCGGAACGGTAATTCCAGGATCAGGAGGCGTTAGAAGCGAGCCCTCGCAAGATTTGTAAGGCGATAGATGGCTAAGTCGAAACGCAATATCGGCCAGGAAATTCTCACCGGCCTGCAGGAGCTGCATCGCGGCGAGCGTGGCCGTGTCACCACCATTCCGGATGTCGCGCGTATCCGCGAAGTCACCGGGCTCTCACAGGCGCGCTTCGCGCAGTTGTTAGGCGTTTCAGTGCGGACCTTGCAGGAGTGGGAGCAAGGTCGCCGAGCTCCGTCGGGCGCGGCGCGTACGCTGTTGCTCGTTGCGGCGCGCGATCCAAAGGTGCTGCTGACGGTGGCGTGAATTTCCTGCCGGATATCAAATGCTTGCTTTGAACCGGTCACAGTTTGTGACCGGTTGCTCGCTGCAAAGCCGGCGCCTCATTCCGTCAACCTCTTAACCAAGGTTTAGCCCGTGGATACGGCGGACGGCGATACCGGTTGCATGAATTCTCGAGCAAGCAGGCTGCAACGACCTTCAAGCTGCACGTCGCCTCGAGAGTTTGATTCCTACCTTGAAGCCGCAACGCCCCGCCATCTGGACCAGCGTATCCAGGGAAAAGAGATTCAGGCGCCCACGGATCAGGTCTGAAACCCGAGGCTGTGTCACACCCAATATGGCGGCTGCCTTTGCCTGCGTCAGCGAACGTCGGTCGATTTCACCAATGAGGGCGCGCGCGACTTCCGCCCGCGCCTTGAGACTTGGGGCATCTCGCGGCTTTTCGATGGCGTCCCAGACCGAGGAAAATTGCTTGCGCTTCATTGCCCGTGGATCCTCGTCATTTCTCGAAATCGTATGCGCGCCAACTCGAGGTCGAGTCGCGCCGTCTTCCGACTCTCCTTCTGGAAGGCATGCAGCACAAAAATCACATTCGGGAATTTGGCGACATAAATGACTCGAAACGCTCCGGCTGATTCCTGGATGCGAAGTTCGCAGGCACCAGGCCCGATGCTCGGCATCGGCTTCCAGCTCCCATCGAGCTGAAAGTCGGCCTCACGTCGCACATCATCCGGGAACTCGGCGAGCACGCGGCGCGATGACCCGAGAAATTCGATCGGCTTCGGCGGCAACATACAAGAACTTGTATGACGCGACAAGCCGCCAGTGTTAGCGGACTTTCGAGGGGGTTTGCGCAGAATTGGTTCAGGTTACCGGGCAGCCAGGCACACGCCAACGTGACTGCCACTCGCCCAGGTTCATGCGCGGCGCGTACGCTGCTGCTCGTTGCGGCACGCGATCCAAAGATGCTGCTGACGGTGGCGTGACTTCCTGCGTTGTATCAAGCGCTAGCTCTGAGGCGGTCACAATTTGTGACAGGCTCGCCGAGGCATTCGCGCGGCAGCCCAACCGGCTCTGTAGTGCGGCTGACGGCTCGGTCGGGCCTCGGACGACTACGGGTATGACCTCGCCAGATGCATCTGCATCGACGCATTGAACCCCGCCTGCCCTGCCGCGTTGAGCTGACTCCGTATTGAAGCGGCCCACGCGTCAAATCCCTTGCTGCCCTGCGCGCCCGCGCGCGGATCGCCAAACAACCCGCTTGCGAGATCAAAGCCGAGCCAGAAAAACCCATCGTTGCTCGCATTGCGTGCCGCGCGCACCTGCGCGTCCGCCGCATTGATCGCGAGACCAATATCGACGAGCTGCGCATACTTGTTCCGCGGCATCGCGTACGCAGCGGCGAAGTTGAACCCCTGCTGTTCCGCGAGAGTCAAATAATCGTGATAGCGCTGCTTACCGGGTCCGGGCGCCGTTTGATCGGCCCAGGCGCCAAGCCCGATGTCGAAGCCGCGACGCGGTGCTTCGAACAACGAACTACGTATCCTGCCGGCGGTCGGGTCCAGGGCCGCGCGCCGTTCACCGCTCGCCCGGACCGACTCGAATTCCGCATCGCTCGGCCGCGTCTTCATGATCGCCTGGCACTGCGCTTCGAGGTTAGGCGCGGCCGGAGAGTTTCTGGCACGCGCATCGGCCGCGGATTCGCAGATCGAGCGCTGAGGCCGCGGCGCGCTCGGGCCCGCGTCTACGCGTCCGATCGAACTCACGGGTTGTTTGCTCGCCTCACACTGTGCCTCGAGATCCGCCGCTGCCGGCGAATTGCGCGCGCGTGCGGAACGCGCGGCGTCGCAGATCGGGACCCTGGGTCTTTGCGGATCGCGCGGTGCACCGACGCGACCGATCGACTGAACGGTTCCCTGAATCGGCGGCGTTGCTCCACAGATGAGGCCAACGGAATCGAGCCAGACCCCCGAACGGCCCGAGATACCCACGGGCACGAGCCCAGCGGGACAAATCTGCCGGTTGTAGTCCTCGAAGTTCAATACCGTCGTGAAGGCACCGCCTTCGGGATGAGGACCCATGTAGCTAGTCGCCGCAGTCGCCGTCATCGGCTGATTGGGCACGATGGCGCTGCAGAAGATATCAATGCCATTGACGATCTTCGTGTCGCGGCCGTCGATATCGATGCCGACACCTGCGATTGCGGGCGCGTTGTCGGGGCAGAGAAGCTGTTTGGTGCTGCCGCCGCCGTCACCACCGAACTTGCGGCCGAACAGGAAGCGCTCGCCAATGGATGTCGCAGTCATCGGACGCGCGCAGATCGGGCGGATCGAATCGACGTCGTCACCGGTTTGGAGTTCGAAGCCCGTCAGAATGTCCCCGCGTGTGCAACGCGCGACAAAGTCGCCGCCGCCAGCGCCACCAAAGTGCGGAAGAATCTGATCGGCTTGCGCGTGGGCGATGAGCGGATGCGCCAGGCCAAAGAGCAACCCGAGAAGCGAGACGAACGCGAAGGATTTGGGTTTCATGCGCATGTTTCCTGTTACGCCGAGAAATCCAATGCGCGCGGCATCGGATTTCGGCGCGGGTTCCCTCAGTAACTCCGCGCCAGATGCAGCTTCGCCGATGCATCGAACCCGCGCCGCCCCGGCTCGCTCAGCCCATTGCGAATCGCCATCGCACCCGCGCCCATGACTTTGCTTCCTTCCGATCCCGCCGCCGGATCACCAAACAACCCGCTGGCGATGTCGAAGCCCTGCCGGAAGAACACATCGGCATCGGTAGTGCGCGCCGCCGCCACCTCCGCGTCCGCGCCCGCGATAACCAGCCCGACCGCAATCAGCTTGGCGTACAGGTTCTTGGGCAGCGCGTAGGCCGCGGCGAGATCGAAACCCTGCTGCTCCGGAGCAGTCAGCGCATCGTGATACCGCTGCTTGCCCGGGCCGGGGGCAGTCTGGTCGGCCCAGGCTCCGAGCCCGATCTCAAACCCGCGGCGCGCGAAGCCGGTGAAGCGGTTGCGCAGTTCGCTGGCGGCGGCGTCGATGGAGCACGCGTATTCGCCGCGCATTCTCACCGCTTCGATTTCTTTATTGCTGGGACCTGCGCCGGGGTTGCCGCCCGCGGCGCGGCACTGTGCGACGAGGTTCGGAGACGCGGGTGACTGGCGCGCCAGCGCATCGCGCGCCGAATCGCAGATGGGGCGAGGCGGCCGCGGTGTGCTCGTGCCCGTGTTCACGCGACCGATCGACTTCACCACCGGCTTTTCCGGCGTCGCGTGCTGGTAGTTTGGGTTCTTGAACAGCGGACCGCAGATGAGACTGAACGCGTCCACCCATTTGCCAGCGCGGCCATTGATGCCGACCGCCACCAGGCCCGGCGGGCAGCTTGCGAAACCCTTGCTCAGCGCCACCTTGAGGCCGTCGCCGCCCTTGCCGATCGGGGGACCGTCGAACACCGCCGTGGGATATGTAGTTAGAGACTGGTTCGGCAGCGCCAGGCCGCAGAACAGGTGCACGTTGTTGACGATGACGGTCTGCTCGCCCTCATAACCGACTTCGATGCCGGTGACGAGCGGAGCCGAGTCGGGACACTCGAGCCTGGCCCATTTACCGCCAGGACTTCCGGCGCTCCCGTTGTAGACATACGATTGGCCGCCCGTGGGTTCAGGCGAGATGCGGCAGTACGCCCGAATCCCGTCCACGTCATCGCCGACCAGCAAGGCGACCCCGGTCAGGATGGAATCTTCTCTGCACCGCTGGAAAAACTGGCCGCCGCCGGGTCCGCCGATGGGCGGCAATATCTGGTCGACCTGCGCGGCCACGGGGCCAGCGATCAGGGCAAGAAGCAGCGTGCAGACGTGTCGTGAGCTCATGATTTGGTTTCCTCATCGAGGAATACGCGAACCATGGCGGTTGCCGGACAACGCACGGCGATGCTTTTGGGCTACGTGTCCGTTTCGTGCTTCAGTGCCCGACCCATCTCAGCAGCAGATGCACGATCGACAACGGCAGCCCCAGAAACAACGCCGACAGCGCCGCGGACACGTACATCAGCAGCGGCAACAACACGACGGTGAGCATCCCCACCACACTCAGCAGCATGCCGACGATCACCCGCTTCCCGACCGGCAGTCGTTCCGTCGCCCGCGTGAGCGTCGCGCCCAGCTTGCGCAGCGCCCGCAGCCGTTGATCCGCCGACGGCAACATCGGTACGAAGCTTCCGCTCATGAACCCACGCGAGCCTGAGCCGCCCGCGACGGCGAGGTGCCCGGTCCACTGACCGAGCGGCGAACCCCCGCCCCGCTCCGCGAGCTTCTCGAGCGCACGCGCGAGCGTGTCCGGATCGCGCGTCAGTCGCACGGCGGTGGCGTCCGCCATGTACTTGCGTTGCCGCCACGCCAACGACAGCAGCGGACCCAGCACCAGGAAACTCACGATGCCCCCGAAGAAGCCGAGCATGACGACAGGTCCGACGAAGACGAGCGTCGCGTAATCCTTCCAGTTTTTCCTGGGCGCTTCCGCCGCCTCGGGCGCACTGCTCGCGAAGGATTCGCCGATGGCCGCGGCCACGGTCTCGATGCGCGCAGACGTGGGTATCAGCAGCCCGGCAAAGGTACGCGCCATGATCTTGCCCGCGCCCGGTTCGTTGAAGACCGTCGCGAGTCGCGACATGAGATTGAAGAACGCGAGGGTCAGCGCGGCACCGCGGCCCAGGGCCAGATCTCCTTGCGCGATGCTGCCTACCAGGTGGCCCGCGACACCTTGCAGCTCCGCGCGATCGAGGTCCGCGAGCAGCGCGCGCGAGATGACGATCAGCGGCTGGTCCTCTGTGCCGAAGATGCCCGCGCCGTAGCCCCCGGATTCGACGATGAGCACACCGGGCTGGCGGATGCTGGCGGCGATGCTCATCTCTGCGATGACGTTGCGCAACCGCTGCTCTTCCAAAGTGAACTCATGCGGCACGCTGCCTTCGAGCGCGGCTTGCTCGTGCGCCGCGAGTACCTTCAGCGCACGACGCAACGCCAGTGCGATGCAAACCATGACGATGGCGCCGGGCAATGCGGCGATGGCCATCCAGTACACCCACTGCGCGGAACTGATGCTCACCCCGGCATCGTCCCAGCGGTCGGTAAAGGACACGAAATCGCCGACGAGGTTCGGCGTGGGGGTAACCAGGTTCAAAAGATCAGCGCCGAGCGCAAGCGCGGCGTACCAGAGCGGCGCAGAAAGCAGCGCAACGACCAGCGCCGCGGCGGCCAGCGTCAGGGTGCTCGCCGCGGTCACCCGCCAGGCTGCAGCGCGATGGCGCGTGACGGCCTCGAGAAAGCCTTCGCGTTCGCCGGGCGTCAGCGCGCGGAAGTCAGCAGCGGCGTTGTCCATATGCGGACTACGACTTCTGACGGGAATCTGGACAGGACAGGAGCTAAATGATGGGCGTCGCCCCCCAGCCTCAACCGCCCGGCGCATCGTCCTCGATTTCTTCAATCTGCTTGATGTCCAACGGCGGCTTCCGGTTCTCAACCCGCGCGTGACCGGGCGATACAACTTCACTCGGCGCGCCGCGATCGGAGCTGACGTCCGGCTCGGCCACCGGGTCCGCTTTCAGCATTTCCTTACCGCGCTCATCGGTGCCGACATCGTCGTCTGCATCCTGGTCGTCGTCTTCGTCTTCGTCATCTGTATCTTCCTCATCATCCAGATCGTCCTCAACGCCCACGTTTTCGTCTTGGCCTGGATTTGCAAGCTCAGTACATTCCTGCGGGTTCATTGGCGCTCTCCTGTGATGTGGCGCTCACGGTAGCAGGGTCGCAAGGCCGCGCTGTCGCGTGGATGCCGCCGCTGGATATAGGCGCCGTCTGCCGCGATGAAGCGTCGCTCGTTGACCTCGCGCTCATGTCCGTTTTCGATCCGTGTTACGTACTCTTCTATAAGGGCTTTAGCTCAAACGGATGAGGTTCCTGCATGTCGCAAGTCCATGGTTCATCGACGAGAAGAGCGTTCATGGCCGGCGCGCTCGCCACAGCGGCCGCGTGCAAACTCGGCCGCGCGGTGGCCGCCACCCCATTCGCCGTGCCTGAAGTTGACACCCTCGCCCTCCAGGTACTGGTCGACAACGCGACCTTCGGGCCGTTCCTGTCGGATCTGACGCTGCCCGGCCTTCGCGTCGAGCGCATCGCGGGCAAGCTGCTGCCGCGGATGTCGCGGCACGCGCTCATGGGCGAGTTTGGGCTGTCGCTGCTGGCCTCGTCGCAACTCAGCTGGCAGTCGCGCTCCGTCATGGTCGACTTCGGCTACTCCCCCGAAGTGCTGGCTAACAACCTCTCCATCCTCGGCATCGACACGAACCAGCTCAATGCGGCGGTGTTGAGTCACGGGCATCTCGATCACTACGGCGGTTTCGCGGCTGTCTTCGGGAGCAACGTTCCCGCCAAGCATCTGCCGCTGATCGTGGGCGGTGAGGAAACTTTCTGCGAACGCGTGGCGATGATCGGCTCGCCTCCGCCCATCATGGGCGCGCTCGATCGCAAGGAACTGGCGCAGGCTGGATTGGACGTGAAGATTGCCGCCGATCCGACGGTGGTTGCGGATCACGCGTTTACCACCGGATTGATTCCGCTCGAGACGTTCGAGCGTGCCGCGATCCCGACGCAGATGCGTCCGGGTGTGGGCTGCGACGCGGCTGCGCTATCGCCGTCCAAGCGCGATGCGAAGCAGATCGTAGACGACGGCGAGCATGAGCTCGCCACCTGCTACGCGGTGAAGGGCCTCGGGCTCGTGGTGATCGCCTCCTGTAGCCATCGTGGCGTGCTGAACTCTGTTAGGCGCGCGCAGGCGGTCTCGGGCATTCAGAAAGTGCACGCGGTCGTGGGTGGATTTCACCTGGTCAAGCCGAGAACGGAAGACGAAGCCCGGCGCACGGTGGCGGAGTTCGCGAAGATCAATCCCACCTACATCGTGCCCATGCATTGCACGGGCGAGGTTTTCATCGCCGAGGCACTGCGCGTGATGCCGGACAAGATCATCCGGCCTTACGTGGGCACGCGCCTCACGTTCGGGGCAGCATGAACCCGTAAAAAGGCCCCGGCGACTTTCGCCACCGGGGCTCTGGTCTAACAAACCGGCATCAATGCCGCGGCACAGGCGCCGCCGTCTCCTTCACGCTCTTCACCACCACGTTGTCCACCGACACGCCGCACACGGGTCCGCCGCCCACGTCGAGGCAGGTGCCGTTGCTGTCTTGCGTGAACTCGAAGCGCAGCTGCGCGGTGGAGCCGGCCATGCCGGGCAGACGCAGGCGCACATGCTTGGGTCCACCCGACTTCCCTGCCCACACGGACATGTCCTGGAAGTAGGCGGGGTTGCTGTTGCGCGGCAGGTGCTTGGGATAGTGCTTGACGTCGCCGGTGGTGAACTCGTCGTCGAAGGCTTCGGCGAGCACTGAACGCAGCGTGCGGCCGGCGGTGAGATCCGTGACGCGCAACGCGACGCCGTCGTAGGCCAGCACGTTGAAGTTTGGATCATCCTCGGTGTCGGTGCACACGTCGAACTCGACGGAGACGTAGTCGGCGTCCGCGGGCACGATGTATTGCGGGCTCAACAGGCGCTCGAAGCGCGTCGGGTTGCCGCCCGGGTTGTCATCCGCATTCGCGTGGAATGCGACGTTGCTCGACCCGCAGAAGGTGTTGTTAGTCACCCAGGGCACGGTGTTCGTGCCGCCGCCGTGCAACGACGTCCAGCCGGTGGGTAGCAAGCCGGGCGCGGCGCCGTTGAAGTTTTCGGTGAGCAAGGTCGTGGCCACCGGCGTGCCGGTGAACAGCCGGTGTCGCAGGGTGCCGAGATCGACGAGGCCGCCTTTGAAGCGGCCGAACGTCTGCAGGCGCAGATTGATCTTCGTGCCGGGATCGAAGCCGGGCTGCAGCCGGAGCAGGTAAGTCAGCGAACCCGCGGAGCTGGCTCCGGGGGTGATGACGCCATAACTGCCGAGCGGCTGCAGAACCTGCACTCCGGGCGTGTCGGAGACGAGCACGGCCGACACATTGCGCGCCGCCGCGGCGGAGACGCCGTTGGTGGTGTAGTTAGTCAGCGGTATCCGCACGCGTATGGTCTCGCCCGGATCGAGGAACCCATTGTGATTGCCGACGATGTCGGTGGCGGTCACGCCGTTGACGTCGATTGACAGCGGCAGCGAGTTCACGTCGGTCAGCGAGAGCTGCGAGACCCGCTTGAACTCGATGTTGGGCACGGTGAGGTTCGTGGCGGGCTGGCCGTCGGTGAAGCCGCCGGGCGGTGGCGAGGTCACGGCATACGCGGCAAACAACTGGCCGTTCTGCGATACCGCCTGGTTGTAGTCGCCCAGGTTGGGCTGGCCCGTATCGTTGCCCCAGCCGGCATGAAACGGAATTTTCGTGAGCGGCACGGGCGCGGACCAATGCGCACCACCGTCATCCGAAAAGGTGTAGCTGGTTTCGGTGAGATCGCCGGAAGTGTCGATACCCTGGTCGTAGTAGAAGACGCTGACGCGACCAGTGACATTGTCCACGCTCACCCACGGAAACCATTGCGGGCGGTCTTCGCCCGGACGGGCGTTGATCTCGAGAGGCGCGGACAGTGTCTTGCCGCCGTCGGTGCTCTTCTGAAAGACGATGTCGGCGCCGTCGCCGCTGTTGTTGTTGGCGTACACGAGATACACCGTGCCGCGCCGCGCGCCGCGCGAGTTGTCGACGGCGAGTGACGGGGAGGTGTTGACGCGATCGTTGCCGAGCACCTGGTCCATGGTGAAGAACTCGGCGGTTTCGATTGGCGCCTGCCAGGTGGCGCCGTTGTCGGTGGAGCGCGCCAGTGCCACGGAATTCCCAAGGCCGAAGAAGGTGCCGGGGAACGGGAAGCGCCGCCACGCCACATAGGCGTTGTTGCTGCGCGCCGCGAAGCGCGGGATCGAGGCCTGGCCATCCGTTTCGGTGCTGGAGACCACGGTGCTCGGCGACCAGGTGGGTAGGGCCGCGGTCTTCAGGTTGTCCGAATACGTGGTGCGAATCTCGACGCCGCCCAGCGCGGTGGGTGCTGGCGTGAAGTTAGTCCAACTCAGGATGACGCGGCCGGTTTCCGGATCGACGTCCATGAACTCCTTGTCGGCGGCGTCCGCGGGAAAGCCATCTTCGACGATGCCGCTGGGGTTGGTGGCCGAAGTCACCACGAAAGGCCCCTTCCAGGTTTTTCCGCAATCGGTGGAGCGATGCACGCCCATGGTCTGCACATCCGCCGCATCGCCAGCCTTCGCGATCACGATGGACGCGTACACGAACACGCAGTTGCCGAGGTATTTGACCTCCGGATCGCCGAACACCTGCGGGAACAACGTGGTGCCGATGGCTTCATTGCCCGGCGAGGGAAGCTGGCCCCCGTCGACGAAAGTCTTGCCGCCGTCTTCGGAGTACAGGTAGCCGGAAACGGAGATCGGGCTGTTGGCGAAACCGCGAGTGTCATTGAAGCCGATGACGATGTGCCGGCCGCTCTCATCGACCGCGATCGACAGCTCCGCTTGTCCGCCCGGAACTTCTTCCTCTTCTTCGCCTTCCTCGCCGCATTCAGGGTCGTTCAGGCAACCGTCGTCGCCGACGGCGGCCCGCGCCGCCAGGCGCGACGATGTTCCATGAGCCTGCGCATTGATGCGGGCTACGGCCGCGGCGGCGCGTTTGCCCATGACCGACATCTTGTCTTCGCGGGTCTGGTATCCGTCGGCGCTTGCCGTGGCGGCGAAAAGAAGCGAACCCAGGCCGACGATGCCGAGCGTCAGCGGTTTGGAAAAGATTTCAAACATTTTCATTTTTGCCTCCCTGGCAAAAGACGCTCGCGGGAAAATTCCCGTTTCGCGAGCGCGGATATGGGGTGGATTTTTGCGCCGGTGCAGTCGTCAATTCAAGGCTAGTTAGGTGGCAAATGCGCCGCTGCGAACGGATGTTCCCGGACTCGTCGCCGAGTCTTACAATTTTTTGCGCGCGTCGGTCGGCTTCGCGTCCAGGAAGTCGTTGATCATCGGGATGATCACCGCGCCCTTCTGCATGAGCGTGAGGTGCGTGGTATCCGGCAGCACCGCCAGCCTCGATTCGGACCGCGGCCGCAGGTCGCCCATGATCTCGTCGCCCTCTAGCCGGAACATCTCTGCGATGTGATCGAGGCGGCGCGCCATCGGCGGATTCCGCGAGCAGAAAAAAGCGCCGGCAACGTTCATCGCCGCGGCGTTGTGCATTGCGCTCTTCTCGCGCTTGTCTCGCCTCGCTCTTCCGGGAGTAAGCTGTTTTCCTTGCTTACCCGCACAAGGATGTTGCCATGCGTGTCTCCATTCTCGCGGCTCTGGCCGCCGTCCTCATGCCCGCCGCCGCTCCGCATTGTTTCGCACAGAGCCCGGCGCTTCCCGCCGCTCCGCAAGTCACCGTCGGCGCGCCTGTGCTGAAGGTGCTGCAATTCAATTGGCTTCCCGTCCCAGGTGCCACTCAATACGAGCTCTACTTCAAACCCAACGCGTCCTCGCCTTTCGCGCTTTACGGCAATCCGATCCAGGCGCCGCGAACAATCGCCAGCCTGACGATTCCGGTCCACACGCTGGACTGGGTGAATGCGCGTTACAAAGTTTCTGCCTGCAATGCCGCCGGCTGCACGGACTCAGCGGAGATTTCGGTGCAGGACCTGATGCTCACCAGCATCGGCTACGTCAAAGCGTCGAACCCGGACGCGAGCGACGCCTTCGGCTACCGGCTGCAGCTCAGCCAGGATGGCAACACGCTGGTGGCTTCAGCCTTCGAGGGCAGCAACGCCACGGGCGTGAATGGCAACCAGGCGGACAACAGCTCGGCCGCGTCTGGCGCGGTGTACGTATTCCGCCGCGTCGGTGCGGGCTGGCGGCAGGAGGCGTACCTCAAGCCGGACATGAACCATTCCTTCCAGTACTTCGGCTTGAGCTTCCAGGCAGAACAGCGGTCGATCAGCGTCTCCGCCAACGGTGCGCTGGTCGCCGTGGGCGCGCCCGGCGAGCAGTTCGGCACCGTGCCGCTGGCGGGCGCGGTCTATCTATTCGCGCGGGCGGCTAACGGCACGTGGAGTCAGTCGTACAAGATCCAGCTGCCGACGCCGCAGTACTACGACTACTTCGGCATGGCGGTGGATTTGAACGACGCCGGCACGTTGCTCGAGGTGTCGTCCAAGGCGCCTTACACGTCGCAGATGCAGTCGGTCGGCACCACGCGCGTGTTCAAGCTCGTCGCCGGTGTCTGGGTGCTCGACGCGTCGTTCATCCCCGAGCGTGACCAGTCCTGCCCGTCGCGAATGAGCGGCAGCGGCTCGGTCATTGTGTCTATCTGCTCGGGCGGTGACGGTCGGTCGAGCCTGCGCGCGTACACGCAGATCGGTGGAAATTGGACGCGTATGCAGGACATGCAGTTGTATGACCAAACCAGGTCGTTTGTGCCGACGGTGAGCGGCAATGGCGCGCGCGTGGCGGTGGCGATCCGCAACCCCTATACCGGCACCGACCAGGTGCTGGTTCTGCTGCCGTACTACAAACAGTGGTTGCCGGAGGCGTACATCGAACCGCCGCCGGGCGCCGTCGACAACAGTATGCGTGGCTGGGGCGAATCGCTGGCGTTCAATCGCAACGGCACAATGCTCGCGATCGGCAATTCCAAGAGCAGCAATGGCGGCGCCGGCGTGTCGGACTTGCCTCAGCCCGCCTCGTCCCCGCCGCCATCGAACCAGGACGGCGCGGTGTACGTGTACCAGCGCGGCGAGTCCGGCTGGACGTTTCTCAAAATGGTGAAGGCGCCGAACCCGGCACATGAAGACTTTTTCGGACGGGACATCGCGTTGAGCGGCAACGGGCTCACGCTGGCGGTGGGGGCCCTGGGAGAGGACAGCGCCGCACGCGGCATCGACGGTAACCAGGCTAACAACAGCAAGGAAACCGCCGGCGCGGTCTATCTATATTGAGCGGGGGCCGACGGCCTTCGGGAAAAGAAGAAGCCCCGACGACGCGAGTCGCCGGGGCTTTGTGCCTGGCACGCTTCAATTCGACTATCAGGTCTTCGAAGCCTGGTAGATGCTCTCGATCGCCTTGTCGAGCGCGCCGTTGAACTCGGCATCGCTCTGCTGGGCGGTCAAACCTTCGGTCAGCGCGCGCGAGAAGCTCGCGATCATGCCGTTCTGCTTCGCCAGACGCTTGTTAGCCTCATCGCGCGGGTAGCCGCCCGAGAGGGCAACGACTTTCAGCACGCGCGGGTGCTTCACCAGCTCGGCGTAGAAGTTGTCCACTTCCGGAATCGTAAGCTTGAGCATCACCTGCTGGTTGGCCGGCAGCTTGTCGAGGGCCGCGATCAGCTCGCTCTTGAGGATCTTCTCGGCGCCGGCCTTGTCAGGCGCGTTGATGTCCACTTCCGGCTCGACGATCGGCACCAGGCCATGGCCTAACACCTGCGCGGCAATCTCGAACTGCTGCTTGACGACGGCCTTGATGCCATCGCTATTCGTCTGCTTGATGACCGAGCGCTCCTTGGTGCCGAAGATGCCCTTGGACTTGGCCTTCTTCAGCAGATCATCGAGCGTCGGCATCGGCTTCATGAGCTGCACGCCGTTCACTTCATCGGCGAGGCCCTTGTCGATCTTTAGGAACGGGACGACCTTCTTGTCGTTCCAGAGAAAATCCGCGGCGGGCTTGCCGGCGAAGTCGCGATCCATGGTCGCCTCGAACAGGATGGCGCCCGCGATACGCTGGCCGGTGAACGAGGGGCTGGTGACGATGCGGTTACGCATGGCGTGCACGAGATCCATCATCTGCGTGTCGCCCGAGTACGCGTTCTCGGCGACACCGTAAAGCTTCAGCGCCTTCGGCGTGCTGCCGCCGCTCTGGTCCAGCGCCGCGATGAATCCTGGCTGGTTGCGGATCTTGGCTGCCTGCTGCTCGAAATTGCTCATGGAAATCGCCCCTTAACTGATTGACTTGGATTTTTAAGAGGCGGGCATGGTAAGGGCGTCCCCCCGCGGAGGCAACCGCATAGAAGGTTTCAGCCAAGTGCATGTTTCTGGAACAAAAATCGCGGGTCGATAGCCGCCGCTCAGCCCCCCTCCGCATCATTCTCGAGGTCTTCGACCTCTTCGTTAGTGATGCCGAGCTGCTGCTCGTCGGCCTGCTCGCCGGTGCCATTGCGCTCTCTGGAGTCGATGCCATCGGCACCGGGAACATCATCCGGCGCGGGTCTTTCCTGGTTCATCTTCAATCTCCTTTGATCAACTTCCCGCCATCGTTGAACCACAACGCGCCCTCCGCCGACGACAGCCGCACGCCCGCGGCCCATTCAGCGATGGGGTTCGCCGGGTAGTTTGACGCCACGCCCTTGAGTACCTGGGCACCAAACGGAGCGAGTGCGGCTTCCGTGTGACGGATGCTCGACTGGTCGCCGCTCAACGTGATCAGCGGCTTGGGATTACGCGCGCTGCCGAGCTGAAGCAGGCGGCCGAACAGATACCAGTCGCCGACGAGATCGCCCAGCACGAAAGTCTCGGCCATGGTGTAGCCGATGATGCGCGACACTTCGGGTCCGCGCCCCGCCACGCGCGCCAGCAGCGCGTGGTCCCAATAGTTCAGGCCATTTCGTTTGTCGGGAAAGCGGCGCGTCATGAGCTGCATTGCCAGCCGCAGCCACCGGCTGGCCTCCGGGTGTTCGCGCGCGAAACCCGCGAGCAACATCGGATCCGGTGACGTGAGCACCGCCCAGGCGTTCAAGTACAGCTGCGCGGTTTCATCGGACATCGGCTTCGGTTCAGGCGCAGCGCGCATCTGCGCGTCGTCGAGCTCGCCCAATCCGATGATGCGATCGGTCTTTCGGCCATCACCTCTGGTTTCGAACTGCACGAGCGCGAGCTTGGTGGGATCACCGCCAACGAGCTTCACCAGATGCACGACGAACGCGATGAACAACTGCTCGCTGACGCCGGTGGCGGCCCAGATGTGCACGCACTCGGCATCGGCAAGTCGCTGCGCGTTGTCGAGGAGGTTGAAACGCGAATGCACGTGCTCGCCCGCGCCCCCGGGCACGAAGCTGCTCCAGTAGTCGAAGCGCAGTTTGCTCCACGCGGCGAGATCAGTGAGGGGCGGTGTCGGTCCACAGGAAAGTACGTCCTGGTCGATCAGCAGGCGATCGCGCGCGAAGAATACGCGCGTGAAGATGCCGCCCGCCGAATCGCCGAGGATGACGTGCAGGCCCGGCGGCAGCAGCTTGATCACTGCAACGCCTCGCAGGCGCCCACCGCACAAACAATGTGACGATGGCGGGGCTTGGGCAGCGGGCTCGGCATCGGAATCATCCTAACGCGAGACCTTCGAAGCTTACTCCCGCAATCCCTGTCGGTGGGGCCTTACATTTCAACTGGCAAGTTGTGGAATGCGGCCCGCGCGGCCCTGCAGCCGCGCGGGTCGTCTTGGGGTTATTGCTTGTTGTTTGAGTTGTTTACTTCATCCCGGTCGATGAAGCCGTCGCCATTCTGGTCATATCGCGCGAACTGCTCGGTCACGCCCTTGTTGGCGGTGGCCTCGGCCTTCGAGATGCGCCCGTCCTTGTTCTGGTCCAGGGATTCGAAGCTGGCGCCTCTTTGTGAGTCCTGCGCAGGCTGGGCTGCCGGCTCTGACGGTCGCGTGCTCGGATCTGGCGTGGGACTTTGCGCCATCGCGCCCGCGCTGGCCAGCAACGCTGTAACAGTAACGGCCATCAGTAATGTCGGTGCTTTCATGTCGTCTCCTTTGTCGCTGATAGGTATCAGTACTGAGGAAAGCAATTGGTGTGCCAGCGAGCAGACGCGCGAGTACGTCAACCAGCCGGCCGAATGCGCCGAGCGCGCCGAAGCATTGAAGGAAGTGCAGCGCGAGTGCGGATATTGCAATTCACGTTGAGCGCGGCGCACCGGCCTAACTACGCAATCCCTCCGTGGTCGGACCTGTGCGCGCCGAAAATGTAGGAGCATGCCCGCGAACCCGAATCGCGTCGCCATCCGGCAACAGGTGCGGCGCGTTCGGCTACCCGAGGGCGCATCACGGCGCGCTCGCGCTGCTGTCCGGCAGCAGCGGAATGATCGTGGCTCCGGGGTTCACCTGCCCGGCCGCCACCGCGCCCACCCACTTGAACGTTGGCTGCGCCGCGTTCCAGGTGAGGTGCCGGTAGTAAGACAGCTTGCCGTCACTAGCTAGTCCGTAGATCACGCCGTTACCCGCCGAGAACAACTGCGTGAATCCGCCCCACCCGGTTCCCACCTGCGTGGGTCCGCTCCAGCGCATCTCGCCATTCATCGGGTCGAGGTGGTGATAGACCATGAGCTTGCCGTCCTGGGTGACGCCGTAGATGACGCCCTCGCCGGCGGAGAACACGGTCTTGAACGAATTCCATCCAGTGCCGACTTTCCTCGGACCGATCCACGCGCGCGCATCACCGGTCGCGTAGCCGGCGTGCCGGTACCACATCAGCGTGCCGTCCGGCGCGATGGCATAGATGACGCCATTGCCGCCGCCCATGATCTGCGTGAACGACTGCCAGCCGCTGCCCACCTTCACGGGGCCGCGCCAGGCGTCGGCGCCGTCGTTGAAGCCGTCATGCTGGTACCACATCAGGTCGCCGTTCGGTGCGAGTGCATATAAGTGGTTGCCGCCCGCGGGAATGGTCTGCGAATACGTGTTCCACGCGTTGCTCGACGGCGCGAACTTGTGAGGCAGCGCACCGCTCTCGGGATTGTCGTGGCGATACTCGCTCAACGTTCCATCAGCCTCGATGGCGTAGAACATCGTCGCCAACGGCGCGGCTGAGGGAGCCGACGACGGTGGTGGCGCGGCGAGCACGGCCGCACTCATCGTTCTACCGGTGCCAGCAGCGGCCTGTGCCGTGAGCGCGCCCCTGCCGGTCGCGCTGGTGGTGGTTCTTGTCTCGGTGGCGGCGATGGTGCGCGCCGAGCGGGTATCGTCGGTCGCAGTGATGCGATCGGATACCAGGCTGTTCTTTCCGAGGCAAACTACTCCGCGCTTGTCGCCGGCCTGGTGGCCGTTGAAGAATCCGCCGGCCGGGTAAAACTTGCGGCGGCAGTATTCGGTGGCCGCGCGTCCCGCGGCTCCCCAGCCGGTGGCGTTCAGGTCTCCGATGGGAGTTCCCTGCGCGCTGAGCTCGCCCAACGTGGCGTCGAACCAGGTGGCATTGCTGTTGTTGAGGCAGAACACGCCGTCCCTCTGATCGTAGAACCCGCCGTTGGGCTGCGAGGCGACTTCAAAGCCGGTGAGCAAGCCCCCCACGGCCCCGGGAAACTTGTTTCCGCACATATCAGAGGCCGCGCGTGCGCCCTGCGCCCAGTGGGTCTGCGCAATGCCGCGAAATTTGTCGTTGATTTTCGCCATGTCGGCGGGCAGCGCGTCGAACCAGGCTCCGGTGCCATAGGTCACGCATCGCGCCTGGTAACGCACCCCGGGCTGATAATTGCCGTCGAACAAACCGGCCGCGAAGCCGCGGTTGTGGCAGGCGATCTGCGCCGCGCGGCGAACGTAGTCCCACGGCAGGGAATCCAGCTGACCTAACAACAGTTCCTTCTGCACCTGGCCTTCGCTGTGCGCGACCTGCACGGTCTGCACGGGTCGCGCGGGGTCCCAGGCCTGTTTGAGGATATCGAGGATCGCGCCGGCCGGCTCACGCAAGGGCGCGTCGCCACACTCGGGAGTGCCGCTGACCCACATCCAATTGCCATTGCCCGGGCAATTCTGGCCCTGCAGGCATTCGGTGGAACACAACGAGTGCACGCCGGAGATACGCGCGGAACCACTGCTGAATTCGAAGCTGGGACCTCCGCTGTCGCCACCGGCGATCATCGAGTTGGCATTGCTCCGCGGATACCAGTAGCGCCGGGTGTCCGCTCGAGTTACGGAAAACACCGCGCTGCGATACTGCCGGTCGCCTGACGATGGCTGCGGGCCCGCGTCGGTGAGCCGCGCGAAGACGTTGATGCCGCTGCCATAGGACCAGATATTCCGGTTGATCATGTCATTGAGTCCGACCGTGCTGATCTCGCGCACGTATCCACTCATCGAACCATTCACGCGCATGGGCGTGGCCATGTGCATCAGCATGACGTCGAAGGCGTCGCCCCGCTTGTCGATGCCCCAGAACCGGTACATGTAGTCAGGGTTGCGGATCTGGACTGACGACCAGTTTCCCGTCAGCAGCACGTTACCGGGCTTCTGCATGTCATCACCATCGACGCAGTGTGCGGCGCTCACGGCCCAGCTGTTGTTGAGAAGGCTCGCGCTGCACTGGCCGGCGCCGATGTCCATGTCGAGCAGACCCAGTGTTTCCCGCTCGATCAGATCGGCAATCGTGGCGGATACCAGCGGACTTCTCGATGTTCCGGTGGGCGGCTCCGCACTGGCTGTCTGCAGGCATCCAGCCACGATCAAACCGGTGAGCAAGATGCGGCCAAGATCTGGTTTCACGTTCATTTTGCGTACTCCTTGTTGGGGAATACGCCGCCGGCAGGTGCCGCCGGACAGCACGCGCGCCATTTCTACGCCCTATTAATTCCGCGCGACTGTCCGGTGCGGCATCGACGCCGCGTATCCTCGATGGCATGCATTTGAAACCGAAGCGCAGCGCCACGGAGTTCGCGGCGCTCTGTCGACTGCTCGACGAAGCACTCGAACACGAAGGGGACGCGCGCGCGCAGTGGTTGGCGAAGTTGTCGCGCGCCGACGCGGAATATCGGCCCGCGCTCGAACAGATGCTCGCGTTTGACGATGAAGCGAGACGCAGACTCGCGGTGCTGGAGGCACGGCTGCGCAGCAGCACGCGCGCGGTGCGCCGGCTACGCTTTCTGGCGGGCGCCGCGCCTGCTGCCGAACGCTAGCGGCGCGCAGGCATTCATCTATATACGTAGAATGCCGGGCGTTTTGGACATCGGCATTTCCTCTCACTTTGATTCAGCGGGCATTCAAATTGCCGGACGTATCGTCTCCCCGCGTTCATACTCGCGCCACTCAAAGAGAACACGTCATGGAAAGCATCGGGGTGATGACGGCAGGCGGGCACGGCAGCGTAACGGGCATGCTCGACGCGGCCAAACAGGGCGACAAGGCGGCCATCGGCCAGCTCTATGGCGCGTTGTATCCGGAGCTTCGCAGCCTCGCGCACCAGCGCGTGCGCAACCACAGCAACCTGCAGATGCTCGACACCACCTCGCTGGTGCACGAGTCCTATCTACGGCTCGCCAAGGCAGGTCGCATCGATGTCGAGAACCGCAAACATTTTCTGGCGTACGCCGCGCACGTCATGCGCTCGGTGGTCGTGGACTTCGTGCGCCACAGCCGCACGGAACGCGCCGGCGGCGCCGAGCTGCACGTCACGCTCAATTCCGAAGTGCTGGATTCCGTGGCATCGCCGGCGGACGACATCATTCGCATGCATGAATTCCTCGAAGAGCTGGCGCAGGTCAACGAGCGCCTGGTGAGCGTGATCGAGATGCGTTACTTCGCGGCGCTCGACAACGATCAGATTGCCGAATGCCTCGGCGTGACGGAGCGCACGGTGCGCCGCGATCTCGAAAAGGCGCGGCTGATGTTGTCGGATGCGCTGGCCTGAGCGGCGCGGCGCACGTGGCGCCTAACTAAAGGCGGCCTGCCGCGCTCCGGCCCAGCGCCTCGAGTGCCTTGGCAGTGGGCGCCCGTTCACCGTCGATGAGCGCGCCGGTGAACAGCACCGCCATGCGCTCCCCGCGCCGGGCGACCAGCACGGCGGTGTCGGCCAGGATTCCGCGCTTCGCATCGGCTTTTTCCACGACCAGCATGGCCTGATCGCTCACCCCGCCGATCGGCTTGTATTGCACCTGCGCGCCGGCCCCCGGCGTGAGCGGATCGAGGTTGCCGGACATCCGGCTGCGCAACTCATCCTCGACTGAGCCCTTGGCCTTGAAGATCTGCACGATGAGTGTGTTGGCGGAGGAGTTCCAGGTGCAGGTGGCGATGCCGTATTGATCGAGACTGTGACCGCGCTGGCCCGACGCGGCGTCGGGAAATTGTTGGCGCACCTCGGTGTCGGTGACCAGCGCGCACGGGTCATCAGTGGGCGAAGCGGCGGTGGCGGCGGTGGCGGCGGCGGCTGAAGCTGATTGCTGCTGCGAGCATCCGTAGAGTCCGAAAACGCTCAGCAACGTGGCATACGCGAAAAGCGAGGAATTCATACGTCGTTCCCGAATGAGTGGTGCTATCGGGAGATACGGAATCCGGCGCGCCTCCGGACAGGTCAAACGCCAGATGCCTGCCCGGCTTTGAGCCACGCCGCGCACAACTCCGGCCACTTGCCTACCGGCAGCGTTTTCTCCCGCAGCGCAAAGCCATGCGGCGCGTCCGCGAACACATGCAGCTCCGCCTTTCCGCCTTTGTCGATCCACGCCCGGTGCAACCGGTACGCGTTCTGCACGGGCACCACCGCATCGTTTGCGGCATAGACGATGAACACCGGCGGTGGGTTGTCGATGAGCTGCGCATCCGGCTGCATCGCCTCGTACAGCGCCTGTTTCTCCGGCGGCGGCAACGCGGGTTTGTCAGGGATCACGGTGCGGCCGGTGGCGTTGGTGGAGATGGGCGCGTAGCCGACGATCAGGAAGTCAGGGCGGGAATCCGCGCCGACGCGCTGCCTCACCAGGCACGCGGCCAGATGGCCGCCCGACGACAGCCCGCACACACCGATCCCGCGCGGATCCACGCCGAACTCCGCCGCACGCGCGCGGATCTGCCGCATGGCCTCGATGGCGTCGTCCACCGGCGCCTGCGAGCCGAAGCTCGCGCACGGAAAGCGATGCGCGAGCACGAACGCATGGAAGCCGAGTGACGCCAGCCACGGCAGCGGGCGCTGGGCGTGTTCGGCTTCGAAGGTACGCAACTGGCCGGCATGGTCATGAACCCGCATCGCGACCGGCGCATCGAGCTGATCGACCATCCGGCGCAGTCGCTCGAGAGTCTCGCGCGACACTGCACCCGGCGGGTCGGGCGCGAAATACAGCCGCGCCCAGGGATCCGACTTGTGGGCATCCCACAGCGCCGAGCCGCGATCGAGGCAGTCGGCTGCATCGTCGGCCCACGGCGAGTGACC
>JBDTSV010000066.1:0-21187 GCA_039930985.1 Pseudomonadota bacterium | reverse complement strand
CTGATGCGCTGACGCCGCTGCCGAGCAGGGCTCCGGC
Source organism: Pseudomonadota bacterium (assembly GCA_039930985.1). Classification (GTDB taxonomy): domain Bacteria; phylum Pseudomonadota; class Gammaproteobacteria; order Steroidobacterales; family Steroidobacteraceae; genus CADEED01. The sequence goes on along the minus strand of JBDTSV010000066.1, from coordinate 21,150 downwards.
CAGCAGCGGACCGAAGATCGCTCCGATGCGGCCCACGGCCACGCTCGCTCCTGAACCGGTGCCGCGAACGGCGGCAGGGTAGTAAGCGGGCGCCACGCCATACAATGCATAGTTAGCTCCCAGCAGAAAGAAGCCCGCCGCGCCGCTGAGCGCAAGAATCGCATTGACGCTCGATGATTGACTGAGCATCAACAGCGAAACCACGAGCCCAACATACGCGAGAGTCATCGGCCAGCGGGCGCCCATCCGATCCACCAGTCGGCCAAAGAACAAGGCGCCGGCAATGCTCGCGAAGTTGAATGCCAGCGATGCCTGGGGAGCCACCGCGCGGTCCATTCCCTTGGCAACCACCAGGGTCGGCAGCCAGTTCAGGATCAAATACAAAATCAGCAGCGTCGGCAGGAAGGTGAGCCATAGCAACAAGGTCGCCCGGGCGCGCCCATCACCGAACAAGGCCTGCCAGACGCCGGTACGCGGCTGAGTAGACGGGCCGCGACGCACCAGCGTTTCGGGCATGAGGAAATACAGCAGCGGTGCCAACAGCAGGGGCAAAATGCCGCCGATCAAGAACAACACGCGCCAATCGAAATCCGGCGCGAACAATTGAGTCAACAACGCCGACGAGCCACCGCCGAATGGCATGCCGCAAAACATTATGGCCGCGGTCAACGCCAGCTTGCGGCGGTCGCTGATCTCGGCGGCCATGGCCATCATGTTCGGCAACGCGGCACCGAAGCCCAGACCCGCACAGAAGCGCACGGCAAAAAGTGCTCCGAACGTCGGCGCCAGCGTGGTCAGCAGTGTGAATACGCCGAAGGTGGCCACCGCGCCGATGAACACCGGCTTTCGCCCCACGCGATCCGCCAGCCAACCACCCATGCTCGCGCCGATCACCAGGCCGATGTTGCTGATCGAAAAGAGCCAGCCCATCTGCACCGGCGAGAAGCCAAATTGTGGTGCCAGCCGCGGCGCCGCGACACCCATCGCCTGAATGTCGAAACCCTCGACGACCGCCACCAGAAAACACAGCGCGATGGTTACGGCGCGCTTGCCCGACGCGGCACCTGGACTGACTACTTCATTCACTTGCTATCCCCTCTGTGCTTTCAAGACAGTGGCAATCCGACATAGTTTTCCGCCAGCGCGGCCTGGGCTTTGGGTGACGACAGCAGGTACTGAAGGTCGGCGTCGCGGATACGCGCGCTGAATTCGTCTTCGCCGGGAAACTGATGCAGCAGCGAAGTCATCCACCAGGAGAAGCGCACCGCCTGCCAAACCCGGCGCAGCGCCCGCGCGGAATAGTGCTCGAGACCCTGCGTGGAGCCCTGTCGGTAGTGGGCATCCAGAGCTTCGTATAGATAGAACACATCACTCGCCGCCAGGTTGAGTCCCTTTGCACCGGTCGGCGGCACGATATGCGCCGCGTCACCCGCGAGAAACAGCTGGCCGTAGCGCATGGGTTCGGCGACGAAACTGCGCAGTGGAGCAATGCTCTTTTCTATCGAAGGCCCCGGTGGCAGATCACCCGCGATGTCCGCGCCCACGCGCAGCCGGAATTCCTGCCAGAAGCGCTCGTCGGTCCAGTCCTCGACCCGGTCTTCGAGCGGGCACTGCACGTAGCAGCGCACGCGGGTCGCCGAGCGCATGCTCGCCAGCGCGAAGCCACGCTCGGAACTGGCGTAGATCAATTCGTCCCAGGCCGGCGGCACGTCCGCGAGCACTCCCAGCCAGCCAAACGGATAGCTGCGCTCGAATTGCCGCATCACGGTGTCGGGGATGCTGCGTCGGCTGACTCCGTGATAGCCATCGCATCCGGCGATGAAATCGCAATGGATTTCGTGCCGTTGTCCATCCACCGCGTAGGTGACGCGCGGCCTGGCACTGGTGATGTCGTGTAACGTCACCGCATCGGCCAGGTAGACCGAAGGTGCGCCGCTTGCCGCGCGCAAATCCATGAGGTCGCGGGTGATCTCCGTTTGACCGTAGACGGTCATGGAGCTGCCGGCGAGCGACTGGATATCGATGCGCTGACGATGCCCACTGCGCGAGAGCTCCACCCCGGTGTGCGTCAAGGATTCCTTCTGCAGTCGATCCGCGGCGCCGGCAAGCTTGAGGACCTCGACCGTGCCAGGTTCCAGGACCCCGGCGCGAATTCGCCCGAGCACATAGTCCGGGGATCGCTGTTCGAGGATCACGGCATCGATGCCCGCGCGATGCAGCAGCTGACCGAGCAACAGTCCCGCGGGACCCGCGCCAATGATCGCGACCTGGGTTTGCATCAGGTCATCTGCTGCTCGAGTTCGTGCAGTGTGCGGTAGCAGGGCAGTACCTGGGCCACGCTGGCGTTGGGTTCGCGCCCCTCGCGAATCGCCGCTATGAATTCGCGATCCTGTAGTTCGATGCCGTTCATCGATACATCCACCTTGGAGACGTCGACGACGACATCGCGCCCGGTAATGAGCTCGTCGTAGCGCGCGACGTAGGTACCGTTGTCGCAGATGTAACGAAAAAATGTGCCTAGCGGTCCGTCGTTGTTGAACGACAGCGACAACGTGCAGATTGCGCCGGATGTGACTTGCAGCTGGATCGACATGTCCATGGCAATGCCGAGTTGCGGATGCGGCGGACCTTGCAGGGCGTGCGCCGTGTGGATCTCTTCACCCGTCTGATAGCGAAACAGATCCACGGTATGCGCGGCGTGATGCCACAGCAGATGATCGGTCCAGGAGCGCGGTTGTCCCAGCGCGTTGGTGTTCGTGCGCCGGAAGAAGTAGGTCTGCACGTCCAACTGCTGCAGTCGCAACTCGCCGGCGACGATTTTGCGGTGAATCCACTGGTGTGACGGATTGAAACGCCGCGTGTGTCCGACCATGCAGACGAGGCCGGTCTGCTGCTGCAAGCCGGCCACGGCCTGTGCATCGGCCCAGCTGTCCGCCAGCGGTATCTCCACCTGCACGTGCTTGCCGGCGCGCATGCAGGCCAGCGCCTGCGCCGCGTGCATTTGCGTCGGTGTACACAGGATGACGGCATCCACCTCGGGACGAGCCAGCGATTCATCGAGCGTGGTCGCGACATGGCCGATCTTGAATTTGTCGGCGACGGTACGCGTCTTGTCGAGCTCGCGACTGACTAGTGAGACTACCTCGACGTTGTCGATCTTCTGCAGCGCCTCGAGATGCTTGATGCCAAATGCGCCCGCACCGGCCAACGCCACTCTGGTTGGATTCACGACTGATTCTCCAGTATCAGATGGCCGACCGCCGTATTGCTGGCGGGCACGTGATAAAACCGTTGCACGACGCGTGGCGGCAGATCACTCATGGCGCCGCGCGCGATCAGCCACATGACCAGCTCGATGCCCTCGGATCCCGCTTCGCGCACGTAGTCCATGTGCGGGCGGTCGGCGAGACCTTGTGGATCGGCGATGAGCTGATCCAGGAACGCGTTGTCCCAGGGACTGTTGATGAGCCCGGCCCGCGGACCCTGCAGCTGATGGCTCATGCCGCCGGTTCCCCACACCTGCACGTTCAGCGGCTCGTCATACAGCGCGATCGCCTTGCGGATCGCGCGGCCCAGGTTGAAGCAGCGGCGGCCCGACGGCACCGGGTACTGCACGACATTGACCGCGAACGGAATGACGGGACAGGGCCACGCGCCTGGCTGACCGCACATGAGGGACAGCGGCACTGTCAGACCGTGGTCCACGTCCATGCGGTTGACGATAGTTAGATCGAAGTCGTCCTGGATCACCGACTGCGCGATGTGCGCCGCCAGTTCTGGATGGCCCTGCACGACCGGCACCGGGCGCGGCCCCCAGCCTTCATCCGCGGGCGCGTACGAACTGGCGCAGCCGATGGCGAAGGTGGGAATCAGATCGAGGCTGAACGCGGTGGCGTGGTCGTTGAAGACGAGGAAGATCACATCCGGCGTGTTGCGCGCGAACCAGGCCTTGGAGGGTTCATAGCCCGCGAAAACCGGCTGCCAATAGGGCTCGCCGGACTTGCCGTTGTCCAATGCCGCGCCGATGGCCGGCACGTGCGAGGTGTAGACACTGGCCGTGATCCGCGCCATCACTGCGGCTCGCGGCTGGCGTTGCCGGATCTTGGCGAACGACCGCCTTGCAACATCATCTTCGCGTACTCCTCCTGCGTCATGCCGGTCATGCTGGCCGCCATGAATTGAAAGCTGCGACCGTCGGTGGCGCCGATCTTGGCGAGAAAGTAGATGTTGCCGCCGAGCGATATGCAGCGATTCAGATCGCGCGCCAGCACCGCCTGCTTCTGCTCCTCGGTCATCGGCCACTCCTCCAGATAGGCGCGCTCGTTGGCCTTGAAGCGCTCACGATTCGCCGCCTTCATGAGCGACATGCAGAACTGATTGAGGTGATAACCCTTGCGCGCCTGCTCGGCATCGAAGATCGTCGTGCCCGGTATGTCTTTGTACGGCTTGTCGAGCGCCATGAGTCTGCTCCATAACCTTGTTAGTCGTTCCAGTACAGCCGCAGCGGATTGTCGACCAGCAGCTTGCGCTGCAGCTCGGGCGAGCGCGCAATCTGCGGTATGAAGTCCACCAGCCGGCCGTCGTCGGGCATGTGCGTCTTCATGTTCGGATGCGGCCAGTCCGTACCCCACAAGACGCGCTCGGGAAATGCTTCGACGATATGGCGCGCGAATGGCACGACATCGAAGTAGCCCGGCGGCCCACTGCGCGAGAGGCGCTCCGGGCAACTGACCTTGCTCCAGAAATTCGGGCACTCGCGCATCAGCTTCACGAACAGCGAAAACTGCGGACCGTCCACCGGCAGCGTGACATCCGGCCGGCCCATGTGATCCACCACGACGATGGTCGGCAAGGCCGCGAAGAATTCGTACCACTCGGGCAACTCCTGCGCTTCGAAGTAGGTGACGACATGCCAGCCGAGCTTCTGCACGCGGTTCGCGATCTCGAGCAGGGCTTCGCGCGACGGCGTGTCCGCCAGTCGTTTGACAAAATTGAAGCGCACGCCACGCACGCCGGCGTCGTGAAGATCGGCCAGTTCCGCATCGGTGACGGCACGGCCCACGGTCGCAACACCGCGCGCCTTGCCGCCCGAGTTGCGTAACGCATCCACCAGGGCCCGGTTGTCCGCGCCATGGCAGGTTGCCTGCACGATGACATTGCGTGCGAAGCCGAGATGGTCGCGCAGCTCCCAGAGCTTTTCCTTGGGCGCATCGCAGGGCGTGTACTTGCGTTCCGGCGCGTAGGGAAAAACCGCGCCAGGCCCGAACACATGGCAATGCGCGTCGACGGCGCCGCTCGGCAGGCAAAAGGCCGGTCTCGACGGCGCCGGATGAAATTTCAGCCAATCGGCATCCATGGTGAAGGGGGTCATCGAACTACTCACAGCCCGCGCGCCTTGAGCAGGGCATCGAGGCGCGGGTACACGCGTCGCGCATTGAGCTCGAAGATGCTGCGCTTGTCGGCCGTCGAAATCGGCAGCGCGTCGATGTACCGCTTGGTGTCGTCGAAGTAGTGACCGGTCTGCGGGTCGATGCCGCGCACCGCACCGACCATTTCCGATCCGAACAGGATGTTTTCGACCGCGATCACTTTGACCAGCAGGTCGATGCCCGGCTGGTGATAGACGCAGGTGTCGAAGAACACGTTTTTCATGACGTGCTGCGCCAGCGCCGGGCGTTTGAGCATGTCAGCGAGACCGCGATAACGCCCCCAGTGGTAGGGCGCCGCGCCGCCGCCATGCGGGATGATGAATCGCAGCGTCGGAAAGTCGGCAAACAGATCGCCCTCGATGAATTGCATGAACGCGGTGGTGTCGGCGTTGATGTAGTGAGCACCGGTGGCGTGGAAATTGGGATTGCACGAGGCGGAGACGTGGATCATCGCCGGCACGTCGAGCTCGACCATCTTTTCGTAGAACGGATACCAATGACGATCGGTGAGCGGTGGCGCGGTCCAGTGTCCGCCGGACGGATCGGGATTGAGATTGCAGCCGACGAATCCCAAGTCGTTCACGCAGCGCTCGAGTTCGCGGACCGATCCGGCGATCGGCGCGCCCGGCGACTGCGGCAATTGGCATACGGCGGCGAAGTTGTTCGGGTACAGCTCGATGACTCGACGGATCAGATCGTTGCAGGCCACGGTCCACGCCTGCGACACGGCCTCATCGCCGATGTGATGGGCCATCGCCGAAGCGCGCGGCGAAAATATCGTGATGTCGGCGCCGCGCTCGCGCTGTAGTTTGAGCTGGTTGTTCTCGATGGTTGCGCGAATCTCGTCGTCACTGATGTGTGCCGGGCGAGGCGCTGAAGCGGCCGCGGACTTGAGATGCTCAAGTTGCTCATCGCGAAAGCGCTGATGCGCGGCGGGAGCGGTGGTGTAGTGTCCGTGGCAGTCGATGATCAGCATGGCGATGGATGTTCCGTTGGAATAGCCGCCAGGATGGCATCGAGCATGGCCGGCAGCGAATCGCACTGCGCGTGCGGAGCGAACCGCGCCGCCCAGTCCTGCCGCTTCGCGCAAGCCGCGCTCATCCACGGATCGAGACCCGCTTCCGTAACCGTCGACGCCGCCTCGCGCATTTCCTCGGCGCGGCGCGCGCCGTGTTGCAGCGAGCGCGAGATCATGTAGCGGGAGAGGTGGTTCCAGTCCTGCGCCGGCAACAGACTTTGCAGGGATTCGATGACGCTTTCCTCGACGCCATGCCGGCGGGCGCTCAACAACGATTCGGTCAGCAAGGACTCCAGGCCTTTCACCAGGACACTGCGACACATCTTGGCCGCCGAGGCCTTGCCGACCGTGTCGCTGAATACCTGGGTGTCGGTGAATCCAAGCCCCGGCGCCAGCACCGCAAATTCCCGGGCGTGCGGACCTCCCAGCAGAATCGGTGACGCGCAGCGCCCGGGAGCAAAGGGCGCCATGATCGCAGCTTCGAGATATCGGCCGGCGCCGGCGTGGATCTCGTCGGCGACCTGCCGCCGCGTTTGCGGCGAAACAGAGTTCAAATCGACGAACAACGCTCCGGGCGCAAGATGGGGGGCCACCGATCTGGCGGCGGCGATATCCTGCGCCGCGGTCACCGCGCACAGCACCAGCGACGCGTTGGCAACGGCATCGCGCGCGCTGGCGCTGGCGATCTCCAGATGTCGTGCCGTCTTTGCCTGTGCGCTGTCAGCGCGTTCGAACTCGAGGTCCCAGGCGCTGACGCGACAAGCGCCCGACTTCAGCAGATCAGCGCCGATAATCTGCCCGACCTCGCCGAAGCCGATGAGCGCCACGGGTAGTTTGCCGCTCATCGCGACCACACGCTGCGCGGCACGAACAGCTGGCCTTGCATGAGCTTGCGTGCGGTACGCAGCAACGCGGAGCGGCGTACCTGCACGGCGCCGGCAACCACCTCGACGTTCATATCCACGGTGAAAAAGCCGGTGGGATGCTCCACGTCGATCCGTTGCATGCCGTCGATGGTTCGCGGGCGGGCCATTTCCCCGGCAACCGAGCCCGGAACGACGCAGGCCGTCGCCACGCTGAGGGCGCCGAGAACGCCGATCGCCTCGTGCACGCGATGTGGAATGAAAGTGCGCGTGGCAATGGAGCCCCCGGCGCGCGGCTGTGAAACCAGGCACATCTTCGGCACGGTCTTCTTGAGGACGTCGCCCAGATTCATGCGCGCACCAATTGCCAGACGAATTCGCTCGATTCGGGTCCGGAGCGGTTCATTGGCCTCGAGTTCTTCCGGGGATTCCGCGCCCGTGATGCCGAGATCCGCGGCGCGCAGCACGACGACCGGCATGCCGTTGTCGATGCAAGTGACTTCGATGCCGTCGATTCGATCGCGTGCGACACCGGTCGGCAACAGGGAGCCACAGCTCGCACCGGCCACGTCGAGAAACTCGAGCAGCACGGGCGCGGCGGTGCCGGGGACGCCGTCGATTCGCGCCTCGCCTTCGTATTGAACGGCGCCATGGGCGGTGGCGACGTGCGCGATCGCAAAGCTGCCAGTGTTCGTCATGTGGATGCGCACCGGGGTCGTTTCACCCGCGATCGGCACGAGCCCCTGTTCGATGGCCCACGGGCCGATGCCAGCGAGCAGGTTGCCGCAATTCTGGCTGTCGCTCACCTCGGGTTTGTCGACCGCGACCTGCAGGAATAGATAGTCGACATCGGCCTGGGGGAGCTGCGACTTGCGCACCACGGCGACCTTGCTGGTCAGCGGATGCGCTCCGCCTACACCATCGATCTGGCGGACATCCGGCGACCCCATCGCCGCCAGCAGCACGCGATCACGTATGCGGACATCGGCGGGCAGATCACGCTCGTGGAAAAACAGCCCCTTCGAGGTACCGCCGCGCATCAGCGTGCAGGGAATGGCCGTCAGCATGGCTGTGGCACCTGCTGCGCAACGCTCGACGTTCTCATGAATATTTGAGTCCCTTGGCGGCGAGCCCGGCGCGCATTTCGTAGATGTCGAGCCCGAGTTCACCGGCTTTCAGGCGTGCGCGCACGGCCGCTTCGCGCTTCTCCCGGGCGACGCATTCCGCGGCGACCTGCGCGGCCTTCGCGTGCGGCACGACGCAGACACCATCATCATCGGCCAGGATCACGTCGCCGGGATTTACGGCCGCGCCGGCACACACGATCGGTACGTTGACGCTGCCGAGGGTTTCTTTCACGGTCCCCTGCGCGCTGATACACCGCGACCACACCGGAAATTGCAGTGCCGTCAGGTCGCGGACATCGCGAACGCCCGCATCGATGATCAAGCCGCGCACGCCGCGCGCGATCAGCGAGCAGGCCAGTAGTTCACCAAAGTAGCCGGTGTCGCAGGCCGAAGTCGGTGCGACCACCAGGATGTCGCCGGCACGGCACACCTCAACCGCCACGTGAATCATCCAGTTGTCAGCCGGTGGAATGCTGACGGTGACCGCGGTGCCGGCTATGCGCGCGCCGGCGAACACCGGTCGCATGCCAGGTGCGAGCAGTCCGCTGCGTCCCTGGGCTTCGTGTGCGGTGGCGACCCCCGAAGCGGCCAGCACGTCGACGAGTTCGCTCGCGACGCGCGGAATATTCTGCATGACAACGGACATGGAACCTCCAGCGCGACGTCATTGTGCGGTCGCAGGCATCTTATACGCCAATCGGAAATCACCGAGGGATATCGGAAAACGTTATAGCCGCTGCAGGAACGCGCCAGTTCCTCGTGACCAATGACATTCCAGCCGTGGCCGCCGTTGCACCTCAAGGTTGTTAGTCGAGCGAGTGCCGAGCGCGCCGGTCCGTTGCCTTCGCCAGGTTCCGGGCTCGACATCCGTCCGGCCGAGGCGCATAAAGCTGCCGCTGAAATTCGTGCGACGGATCGAGTGGAGAACACGATGAGCAAGTCGATCGAACGGAAGACGTGGGGTTGGCTGCTGGCGATCTGCGGTGCGGTCCTGACGGCGAGGGCCGCCGAGTTCGGGCCGCCGTCGGGCACGGGCCCCCTGGCTGCAGTGGCCGAATCCGTGCCGGAATTGCCGCTGCACACCACGTATCGCCCGGTCGAATTGCCCGCGACTCCGCTGCCATTGTTCGTGTGGGGAAACGGGGCGTGCCGCGACAACGGTCTCGAACACGGCGCCTTTCTTCGCCAGATCGCCTCGCAAGGCTACCTGGTGGTCGCCCTCGGCGTGCCGCGCCACGAACATGACGCAGAGCTTCCGTCGCCGCCGTCACCACCCGCGCCGCGCGCTCGCCTGGATGAAACCAGCCCTGAACAGATGATCGAAGCAATCGACTGGGCGGTGCGGGAGAACTCCCGCGATGGCAGTGCGTTCAAGGGCCACATCGATGTCACGCGCATCGCCGTCGGCGGTCACAGTTGCGGTGGCCTGCAAGCCATCGCGGTTTCGGAGGATCCGCGTATCCGCACCACGCTGGTCCTCGACAGTGGCATTTACAACTCGGCAGTGGTTGGCCGCAGCAAGTTGCGAGTGGAGAAGTCGAAGCTGGCCGCGTTGCACGGTTCGATGCTCTATCTAGTGGGCGGGCCGCAGGACATCGCCTTTGCCAACACCACCGACGATGTGGCGCGGATCGATCACCTGCCTGTGTTTCTCGGGTCGCTGCCGGTCGGACATGGTGGCACCTTCTGGACGGAACCCAATGGGGGAGCGTGGGCCGCGGTCGCCGCGCGCTGGCTGGATTGGCAATTGAAGGCAGACGCCGATGCAAGTTGGGATTTCGCCGGACCCGCCTGTCGGCTGTGCACCAATCCCCGGTGGAGCGTGACGCAAAAAAAGCTCGGCCTTCCGGTCGGACCGTTTCGCGAGTCCCGTTACGTCGCAGCGCGTGACGGCACACGCCTGGCGATGAACATCTATCGCGGCGCCGTGGACGGCCGGCCCGTGACCACACCGCGGCCCGTGGTGTTTTCCTTCACTCCGTATCGTGCGCGCTATCGGCTGCCGAACGGCGATGTTTCCGAGCTCGCCCAGATTCGGCAACTCGGACTGGCGGATCTGACCGAGCGCGGTTTCGTAGTTGCAATCGCGGATCTGCGCGGCAAGGGGGCGTCTTTTGGCGCGCGCCGCGGATTTCAGGATCGCACCGAGGCGCGTGATGGCTATGACCTCGTGCAGTGGCTGGCCGCGCAGCCCTGGGCCAGTGGCAAGGTTGGCATGGTTGGTTGTTCATACCTGGGTGGAACCACGGTGCACGTGGCATCGACCGCGCCACCGGCACTGAAAGCGATCTTCACCGGCGCCACCGACCTCGACAAATACGCTTTCGTTAGCCGCGGCGGAGTCACCGCCCAGTTCAATACGCGACCCGACGAACCCCTGGCCGAAGATCTGCGCAGTGTGCCGCTCGACGAAGACACCGATGGCGGCCTGCTTCGTACGGCGGTGAGTGAACATGCGCGCAACACCCCGATGGCACCGCTGTGGTACGGCATGCCGTATCGCGACAGCGTCTCGCCTTTGACTGGCAATCGCTTTTGGGAAGAGGCTGGCCCTTATCCCTATCTACAGGCGATTCGCAGGGCGAAGATCGCCACGTATTTCTGGGGAAACTGGAACGACGAACCCACCGAGCAGGTACTGCTGCTGGCGGCGAACCTCGGCGGCAAGCTGCTGGTCGGGCCTGGAAGTCACTGTGTCGCACCGCCGGGCTATGACCTGGGCGGAGAGATCCGGCGATTCTTCGATCATCACCTCAAGGGAATCGACAGCGGGCTGTATCGCGAACCGCGGGTCACGTATCACGTCGATGGAGCGCCGGCGGGCGCGGATTGGGTGCGGAGTTCCCGATTGCCCGGGGTCGGTGTCCGACGTAGTCGGTGGTATCTCGGTGCGGGCAACTCCCTCGCGGTTCGTCCGACCGCAGCCGGGCGCGACAGTTTCCGCGTGGACTATGACGTGGGAACCGGAGACTACTTTCCGTTCTGGGTGCAGTCGCAAGCCGCACACGGATTGAGCTACGTCAGCGCGCCGCTCGATACCGCGCGAACCCTCCTGGGAACACCAGTCGTCCGGTTGCGGATCGGTGTCGATCGAGACGACGCGAATGTGTTCGCCTACCTCGAAGATCTGGCACCGGATGGCTCGGCAACCGTTCTGGCTTTCGGCCGGCTCGCCGCGTCGCACCGCAAAACGAGGCGCGCGCCCTACGACACGATGGGGTTGCCCTGGCATTCGGGCCTCGCTGCCGACGTGCAATCGCTCACCCCCGCCAAAGAAGTCGATCTGCGCTTTGCGCTGACGCCGCTGTCGCGCCGCGTGCCCGACGGACACCGCTTGCGACTGGTGATCACGGGCGCGGATCCGCGCCAGCGCAATCTTGCCGCGATCCGCCAGTATCCGCCGCCGCAGGTCACGGTCGCCTTCGGCGATCGACACCCCTCCTGGCTGGATTTGCCGCTGCGATAAGCGCGCGTCCGCTGACATGACTTGACGCCTCCCGAGGCCCGGCCTAGATTGTTAACAATCCTGCTAACAAAATAGTTGGCGGTTTGACACAACAACACAGACGGCGATGCGAGGGGGCACCATGGGCAGGAGTCGAATTGCTGAGGCGGTATCGCGGGCTTTGACCGCGGCGGGAATGCTGGCGACATCGGGTGGGGCGCTGCATGCGGCCGAGCCGCCCAAGGATGTCGAGGAGATCTCGGAAATCATCGTGACCGGCAGCCGGTTGCGAGGCGCGGCGCCGGTGGGAGCGACCGTGAAAACGCTGGAACGTGCCGAGATCGATGCGTCTGCGGCGGTCACCGTCGATCGCATGCTTCAGGAGCTGCCGCAGGTTTCCGATCTCGGCGTGAGCGAGAACTCGCGCGGCCAGGCTGGCGGTGCCGGCAACATCGTCTACTCCAACAGCATCAACCTGCGCGGCATAGGGCCTAACGCCACCTTGACGCTGGTCGACGGGCATCGAGCCACGAGCAATACCCGCTCCATCAATCCGTCGATCATCCCCACGCTGGGACTGGAACGTATCGAGGTCGTCGCCGACGGTGCCTCCGCAATCTACGGCTCCGATGCCATCGCCGGGGTCGTCAATCTACTGCCAAGGCGCACCCTCGACGGCGGCGAAGCGATCGCCCGCTATGGCCGATCAGCCGACGACGCCTTCGATGAATATCAGATCGGCTTCGCGCAGGGCAAGGTGTGGGACCGCGGCCAGGTGATGGTTGCCTATGAGCACGTGTACCGCTCGAACCTCAACGGCGATGACCGCGGCTTTTTTGCCAATGCCGACCAAACTACCCAGGGCGGGCGTGACTACCGGGTACTGACCTGCGCACCGGGCACGATCAGCGCGGGCGGCCTCACTTACGCAATTCCCGCCGCCGGTGTGACTTCCGCCAGTGCCGCGAGCCTGGTTGCCGGCACGGCCAACCGGTGCAATTCGATCACCAACCAGGATCTGTTCCCCGAGCAGGAATACGACTCGGTCAACAGCACGTTCACCCAGGGATTCGGCGACCACTTCGAGGTTTTCGCCGACGGCTTCTTCAGCAAGCGCGAATACGTGCGGCACCCGGGCGATTCCACCGCCACCATCACGGTGCCCAGCACCAACGCCTGGTTTGTCCGTCCCCCGGGATTCGCGGGGGCCAGCACCACGGTGGCCTACAACTTCCAGGACGACCTGCCTAACAATGTCCAGACCGGCTACGCGCAGAGCTGGGAGGTCACGCCCGGTGTGCGCGTGAAGCTGCCGCATGACTGGCAATTCGAGGCGCTGCTCACCTACGGCCGCTCACACGACGAGGCCAATCAGTCCGCGGGCCTGAACAATGCGGCCCTCAATACCGCCGCCGCGAGCGCGGATCCGGCAACCGCGTTCGATCCCTATGGTCTGCATCGCACCTCGGCAGCCACGCTGGCGTTGTTGGCCAATCAGATTTTCTTCGCGCCGACGCTCGGCCGCTTCACCGGATACGAGGCGCGATTCAATGGCGGCCTGTTCGATCTGCCCGCCGGCGAGGTGAAGCTGGCCGCCGGTTACGAAGGTCAGCAGATCGGTGTGGATCTCGGCTCGGCGCGCGGCGCGCCTGCCAACCCGATTGTTTACCGCACCTTCGATCGCCGCGTGGATTCCTTCTACGCCGAGCTGCTGCTGCCGTTCTTTGGCGAGGCGAACGGACTGCCGGGCTTGCGCCGGCTCGATTTGACCGTCGCGCACCGTTACGACAAGTACGACGACGTCGGTTCGACATCGAATCCCAAGATCGGACTGAGCTGGGCGCCAATCAGGAGTCTGACTATTCGAGGAAGCTACGGGACGTCGTTTCGCGCGCCGCTGATCGCCGAGATCTATGGCAACAGCAACAATCTGTTCCAGCAGAACTATCAGAATCCGGCAGGTGGCGCGCCGATCCTCGGCTCGGCGCTGTCCGGTCAGAACCTCGATCTGGCACCCGAAACCGCGCGCACCACTTCGCTGGGTGTCGATTTCGAACCGGTCGAGGGTTTGCGCCTGAGCCTCACGCGCTTCGACGTGAACTACAAGAACCAGGTCAACGCCTATCTATCCGACCTGACGATACTGACGCGCGCGGCCCAGTTCGCCGGCACCGGCCTCATCCTGCAGGGAACCGAAGCGCGCGATCAGGTGCTGGCGCTGCTGGCCGCGGGCGTCCTGCCGGTGGGTGCCTTTCCGGGCGGCAATGCCGCTAACACCACGGTGTTCGTCGATGGGCGCAACAAGAACCTCGGGCGCTCGATCACCGCCGGCTACGATTTCCAGGGCGCGTATCGATTGCCGACTGCGTCAGTGGGTAATTTCACCTTCGATCTCAGTGGCACCTACCTCAGCCGGTTCGCGACCTCGATCACCCCCGCCGCGCCGATCATCGGCCGCGTTGCCACCATCTTCAATCCGCAGCGGCTGAAGGCACGTGCGAGCATCGGCTGGGACATGAATTCCGTGCACGCCCAGGCGGTGTTCCATTACGTCAATTCCTATACCAATACCAACGTGACGCCCAACCAGTCGGTAGGTCGTTACACACCGGTTGACCTGTCATTGAGCTGGAATGTTGGCAGCGCCTTCCCCGGGCACTCGCTGACGGATGGGTTGCGGGTGGGCTTCGACGCCCGCAATCTTTTCGATGAAGATCCGCCCTACGTGAATCTTGCCCCCAACGGCAACGGCAGCGGCGGCTACGATGCCACGCTGGCCAATCCGATAGGCCAGCAGGTTTCCGTCAGCCTTCGCAAGAGCTGGTAGTCATGGTCACTCGATGAAGGTTCAGGCATCAAAATGCGCGTTCAGCTCGGTGAGAGCGTCAAGACCATTGGCGATATGGGTGCGCATGGCGCGTTCCGCGTCCTTGGCCCGTCCTTCGACGATGGCCGCCGTGATGAGCCGATGGTCCGCATTTGCGAGCCGAATGCGATGCGTGGAATAAAAGGTGGAGAACAGCAGTCGGTAGATAGGGACGGTGAGGCGCGTGAGGAACTGCGCGAGGTAGAAGTTGCCGGAGCCTTCGATGATCAGCTTGTGCCAGGCGTCGTTGATACGCGCGAATCCATCGTGCTTCCCCTCGCGTTCCCAGCGATTGAGTTCGTCCTGCATGGCGGCGAGCTTCTGCTTGCGCACCGGGTCGCCGAACGCAGCGAAATCGTGAGCCGCAAGGCCCTCGAGCACCATGCGCGTGCGATAGATCTGGCGCACTTCGCCGGGACCGAAATGCTTCACGGAAGCGCCGCGAAATTCCTCGAGCGTCACCAGTCCCTCGGATTCGAGACGCTGCAGGGCTTCGCGCACCTTGGCGCGGCTCGCGCCCGTGTCGCGCACGATGTCGGCCTCGACCAGTCTTTGCCCGGGAACCAGTCGTCCGGCGCGAATCCGTTCGCGCACCCATTCCGCGACATTCTTGTTGCGCGGAACAGCGGGGCGCCGGGCCGGGGAACTCTGTTTGCTTAGCCTTGGCATGGTTGCCTGAATGATCTCCACTTTAGGGTCTCGACTGCAATCGACTTCGGCGCTGGCCATTGTCCTGACCGGAGACCTGGTGCTGGATGTCGAGCGACCCGACTACTGGCTCGGCGGAATTGCTCCGGCACTGCAGGGCGCGGACCTGGCCATAGGTCATCTCGAGGTTCCACATACCCGCCGCGGCGACGAACTGCCGGGCGATGTTCCCGCGCCCGGCGCCGACCCTGCGCATCTTTCGGCCCTGGCGCGCGCCGGCTTCGACGCGGTGACACTGGGCGGAAATCATATTGCTGACCGCGGTGCCGAAGGCATCGACGACACCATCGCCGAACTCGATCGGCTCGGCATTGCTCACTCGGGTGCTGGCGCCAACCTGTCCATTGCGCGACGCCCGGCCTTTCTCGAACGTGGTGGAAGGCGCGTCGCGGTCCTGAGTTACAACTGTGTGGGTCCGGAGGCGGGGTGGGCGACTCCCGAACGGGCCGGCTGCGCCTACTTGCGGATGGCGAGTTTCGATGGCGCTCCCATCGTTCCCACTTCGGCCATCAGGTCGCCGACGGAAGAGGCGGTGCAGGTTCTGCGCGAAGACATCGCCGCCGCCCTGCGCGACGCCGATCTGATCATCGTCGCGCTGCATAAAGGGATCGTCCATACGCCGGTACGCGTGGCTGAATACGAGCGACTCATCGCCAACGCGGCGATCGACTCGGGCGCACATGTGGTCGTGGGACACCATGCGCACATCATTCGCGGCGTCGAGTTTCATGCCGGGTGGCCGGTGTTCCACGGGCTCGGAAATGGTTGCGTGGTCACGCGCGCGTTGTCGCCGGACCAGGATCATCCGGCGCGCGTCGCCTGGGTCGAGCGCCGCAAGAAGTTGTTCGGTTTCGAACCCGATCCCGCCTTCACCCTGGCGCCATTTCATCCTGAGGCTGTCAATGCGATGTTGGGTCGCATCCTCTGGCACGAGGACGGCCGCCTCGAAACGGGCGTCATACCGGTGGTCGTCGAGGCACCGGGCCGGCCGGTCCTGGCGCACGGGGACCCCGCGACGCGCGTCGTCGACTATCTACTGCGTATTTCGCGTGACGCCGGGCTGCCCGGGCTCAATGCGCGCATGCGCGACGACATGGCGGTGCTGCAGTGAGCGGCTTTTCGCGCCGCCTGGAAAATGTCCTCGTCGCGACCGGCGGAGCTGGCCTGTTGACGGCGATGACGGTTGACGGAATCGCGGTATTCGGACGGCACGTCGGCTGGCCGCTCCTCGGTTCGATCGAAATCGTTCAGGCAGCGGTATTCGTTTCCGGCTCCATCGCGATGTTGCTGACCTCGGCGATGGTCGCGCATGCGCGCGTTCACCTGCTCGTCGACCGGTTGCCTGCGGGCGCCCGGACCGCCATGCGTCGGTTCGGGTTGTTGCTCGGGGCGCTGTTGTTCCTCGCCTTGCTGGCCGGGAGCATCTGGATCGCAATGGATATGTGGCCGGGCCACGAGGAAAGCGAATTGCTGCACGTACCTTACAAACCGCTGCGAGTGTTGGCGGTCGGGGCGACGGCCGGCATCGCCGTGGCATTTCTGTTCCATGCTTTTCGGTCTGAGCGACGATGACAGCCGATCCCGCGGTCGGGTTCATCGGCGTCGGCCTGTTGCTGGCATTCCTGGTGCTTGGCGTTCCCATCGGAGTGGCGCTGGGTTGCGTAGGGCTGGGTGGGTTGGTTGCCGTGTTGGGACTGGAGCCCGCCCTGATCAAGTCCGGCGTCGTGATGTTCGAGACTCTCTCCCGTTACGAACTCGGCACGTTGCCGCTATTCATGCTGATGGCCCAGCTGTGTTTTGCCGCGGAGGCGAGCCGCGATTTCTTCGACGCGGCGGCGCGCTTCGTCGGCCATCGCCGCGGCGGACTGGCGATGGCATCGATTCTCGGCTGCGCCGGCTTCGGCGCTATCACCGGCTCGAGCCTCGCGACCACCGCGACGGTCGGCATGGTGGCGCTGCCGGAAATGCGACGCCACGGATATGCGGATTCCCTCGCCACCGGTTCGCTGGCTGCCGGTGGAACGCTCGGCCAGATGGTACCGCCGTCCGGCGCGTTGATCGTCTTCGGAATCATCACCGAACAGTCCATCGGCAAATTGTTCACCGCGGCATTGTTGCCCGGCCTGACGCAGATGTTGAGCTACCTCGCGGTCATTGCGATCATCGTCACGCTGCGGCCGAGCGTCGCTCCTCCCACTGCGCGGGCGAGCTGGAGCGAGAGGTTCGCGGCGCTCCGTCGCGTCGCAGATCTTCTGGCGCTGATCGTCGTGGTGATCGGCGGCATCAGCGTGGGCTGGTTCACCCCTTCGGAGGCCGCCGCGGTTGGCTGCATCGGTGCATTTCTCATCTGCCTGGCTCGCCGGCGACTGTCTTGGGCGACGCTGCGGACCGCGCTCCATTCGACGCTTCGAACCTCCGGGATGATCTACGTGATCATCGTCGGGGCTTTGATTTTCTCGGTGTTCATTTCCGTTACCGGGGTGACCGAGGCGGTGGGTGCGCAGATCACCTCGTTGGGAACGAGTCCGCTCGTGACAATGATCCTGATCGCGGTGTTCCTGCTGATCGTCGGATCCGTGCTCGACGGGCTCGGGCTGATGCTCTTGACCACTCCGATCCTGCTGCCGATCGTCGAGCAACAGGGCCTGTCCGCCATCTGGTTCGGAATATTCCTGGTGCGTGCGATGGAAATCGGCTTCGTGCATCCCCCGTTGGGTCTGAACCTGTACGTCATTCAAGGTGTCGCCAACGATGTTCCGCTCGGCAAGATTTTCCGCGGCGTGTTGCCGTTCATTGCCGCGGACTTGATGCACCTGATGATGCTGATCCTGTTTCCGGCGCTTGCCCTGGCGTTGCCCCATTGGCTTTCGCCATGAAGACACTCGAGGACATGATCGATGCGGCGCTGGCGAATCCGCTCGGTGAAGTTTTCGCCGGCGCGGCCGCGATCGGTTGCGTGGGAACCGACATCCCAATCGATCTGCTGCTCGCCTCGGGACGGCCCTTCGCGCACCTTCCCTGGCGTGCAGAGCGGCCCACTCCCAAGGCTGATGCATGGATCGAGTCCCGATTCCCGGTGTGGGCGAAGTCCATCCTCCAAGATTGGGCGCAAGGTCGCTTCGACGGATTCCGCGACGTCGTGTTCTCGCGTGGCAACGATGCATCCCAACGACTCTATTATTATGTGTGCGAGCTGCAACGGGTGGGGCGACTGGGCGGGCCGGCCCCGTCGATTTTCGATGTTGCCTACGTTCAGCGCGACAGCAGCCTGCGACACACCGTGGCGGCGGTTCACCGTCTCGCGCAGAGGCTCGATGTCGATTCTTCTTCACTGGGCGCGGGCATCCAGCGCGCAAATCTGTGGCGCGACTGTGTCGCGCGCGTCGAGGTGGACTCGACGATCCATGGAGTGCTCTACGGCAAGTTGACGCGTGTCAGCCTGTATCGCGATGTCACCCGGCTGCTCGGCGCACACCCGCCGCCGCAGTCCACGCCGTCGGCCGGTCTTCGTGTGCTCCTGGCGGGAAGCCTGCCCCCTTCGGAGCGCCTGCACGAAGTTGTTAGTTCCTCGGGCGCCGTGGTCATTGCCGAGTGGCACGAAGGAGCATTGACGCGCTGGGGCCCACCGCTGAATCACGACGGTGGCGACCTATTCGCGGACGTGGCTCGTCACATTCGCGAGCACTCGCTGGCGCCGCGACGGTTCGTCGACGCTGCCGGCCAATTGGTGAACTATGCGCAACGGCAGCGTGCCCAGGCTGTTTTGCTTTGGCTCACGGATGACGATGAGAGTCGTGCGTGGCAAGTGCCGGCGCAACGTATAGCGCTCGCCGATGCCGGGATTCCGACCCTCGTACTGTCAGGTCGATCCGCCGAAACGGATGAAATGCTTGCCCGGGAGATTCAGACCTTTCTTCAGGGAGTGTCCCGATGAACCTGCTCGCCGGTCAGCTCGTCGTTGCCTGGGGCGGGATGTCGAACCGTGCGCTGACCCATTTCCTCACATCGCTCGGCGCAAGAGTCGTTGCGATGCCGGTGCCGCAAATCGCCGATCTCACGTCGCTGGCCGACGCTTCGTTCCTGATAGACGACCTCGGGCTGGCGCGACTGACCGATCTGGGCATTTCACGCGCCGATATCGAGCGCATCAATCCGCGACTGGTACATGTCAGCGTGACGGATTTCGGCAGCTTCGGTGAGCGAGCGCGTTGGCTCGGGGGCGAACTCGTTGCTTCTGCGATGGGCGGCGTGCTCGGGCTCACGGGCGAACCGGATCGCCCGCCCGTCAAGGAAGCGCGCGATGCCTGCACCTTTCACGCCGATATGGCGGCGGCGGCTGGCGCGATGGCCGCGCATCACTCCAGGGGCGCGAGCGGGCAGGGCCAGCACGTTGATGTCTCGATTCAGGAAGTTGCCTTCAGTCGCAACGTCAACAGCATTCTGGTTTGGCAATTCGATCGTCGCAAATTGCACAGGGTGGGCGGCTCGCTCAACTACGGCAAAGCGACCGTGCGTTGCATATGGCCGCTGGCCGACGGCTTCTGTTTCCATTCGCTGATGTCGGGCCGTTTCGGCGCGCCGGCGAATCAGGCGTTGTCCGACTGGATAGACGAGGCCAAATTGCCGAATCCGCTGCGCAGCGTCGACTGGCTGGCCTACAACCGCTCGACGCTCGATCCGGTCATTCGCGCGGAATGGGAAGCGGCCATCGAAACGTTCTTCCGCACGCGCACGCGCGCCGACATCCGCGGCGAAGGGCACCGTCGCGGGACGAACGCCTGCGCCATTGCGACGCCGCGCGACGTTCTCGAAGATGCGCACCTCGTTGCGCGATCTTTCTGGGAGAAACGCGATGAGAAGCTCTGGCCGTCCCGTTTTGCCACCTTTTGCGACGGACCTGCCGGCGCTTCGCCGCATTCCACGGGGCCAGCGAATCGCCAAGGTCCGTTGGCGGGAGTTCGTGTTCTCGATTTTGCCTGGGCGCTGGTGGGTTCGATCACCACCAAGATTCTCGGTGACCTCGGCGCAGATGTGATCAAGGTCGAAAGTCGTACCCGGCCGTGCCTGTCGCGCATCGATCAGCAGGTGTCGGTTTCGAAGGGGGGAGATTTCGATGACAAGCCGTGGTTCGCTCACCTGAATACCTCCAAGCGCAGTCTGGCGCTCGACATGAAGAAGCCTGCGGCGCGCGAAGTGCTCGAACCGCTGCTCGATTGGGCCGACGTGGTGGTGGAAAACTTCTCGCCCGGCACCATGGCCAAACTAGGCCTCGACTTCGACAGCCTGGTCCGGCGCAACCCCGCTCTCGTCATGATTTCCGGCAGCGTTTATGGTCAGACCGGCCCGCTCGCGGCGGAGTGGGGCGTGGATGGTACCGGCGCGGCCTTGTCGGGCCGGACGTTCTTGACCGGCTGGGAAGACCGCGGGCCGGTGATTCCGGGCGCCGTTCCGTACGGCGACGTGATCGTGCCTTATGTCATGGCCGCATGCGTCGCGGGTGCGCTGCAACGAAGGCGCGAGACCGGGCGGGGTACACATATAGATGTGTCGATGTACGAGATCTGCGTGCAGCAAATGCGGTCGGCGATCCAGGAGGCACAGTCCGGTGTCGAGCCGCAGCGCTGCGGCAACCACGATGCGACCGTCTTTCGCCAGGATGTCTTTCCCACCGCGGGAGAAGACCGATGGATAGCC
>JBDTSV010000065.1:0-20991 GCA_039930985.1 Pseudomonadota bacterium | reverse complement strand
TTCTTCGAGACGCTTCACGATCACGCGGTCATGAAGGGGACGAATCTTCATGGATACGCTCCTTAAATTGAGTGTTGAGAGAAAACTGGTTGAGTCGCCGGGGACGGTGCTGTTAGCACTCTCCCTCAGCGGCTGCTAATTGTATTGGCGAAGCTTTGATTTTCAAGCTCAATCGCGGGTTTCTTACCGAGACGACGGCAAATCGGGCTGCCGGACGTCTGAACTGGGGTCCGGTTCAAGGCGTCCAACGCCCCGGCCGGCGAT
Organism: Pseudomonadota bacterium; assembly: GCA_039930985.1. Classification (GTDB taxonomy): domain Bacteria; phylum Pseudomonadota; class Gammaproteobacteria; order Steroidobacterales; family Steroidobacteraceae; genus CADEED01. The sequence goes on along the minus strand of JBDTSV010000065.1, from coordinate 20,727 downwards.
CATTCGTCGGATTGCCCTGCCCGATATGTCGAATAGCATTGCGGGCCTTCGCTTTGGATCAGAGGTGTTCGGTGCGCGCCAAGAGATTCCTGCCTTCGGTTCTGGGTTTGCTTGCCTTGCTGGTCGGTTCGCAGGCGCTCGCCATTGGCGAGGACGAATACCTTCCGCCTGAAGCCGCCTTCAAATACACCGCCACCGCCGACGAGCAGAACGTCACCGTCGAATGGCAGGCCACCAAGGGCTATTACCTCTACAAAGAGCGCATGGGTCTCGCCGCCGGCACGCCCGGCGTCACGGTCGGCGAGTCTGTCTATCCGAAAGGCGAGATCCACAAGGACGACTACTTCGGCGAGCAGGAAATCTTCCGCGGCACCTTCAAAGTGAGCGCGCCGCTCAAAGGCGCGAAGGCCGGCGACACCGTCGCGCTCAAACTCAAGTGGCAGGGCTGCGCGGATGCGGGCCTGTGTTATCCGCCGAGCGTCTGGGACGCGAGCGTGAAAGTGATGGCCAGCGCGCGCGCGGCCGCCAACGAGGCTTTCGACCGCGCCAAGCCCGCGGTGGCGGACGACGAGGAATATCTCGAAGTGGACCAGGCATTCGCGCTGACGGGCGACGCCTTGTCGACTAACAACATCCAGCTCAATTGGCGCATCGCCGATGGCTACTACCTCTACAAGGAGCGCATCAAGGTCGAGCCCGCCGGCGCCACCAAGACAATCGGCGCGCTGGTGCTGCCCAAGGGCGAATCGCACAGCGATGATTATTTCGGCGAGCAGGAAATCTATCGCCAGAGTCTCGATGCAACGTTTTCGGTGCCGCCCTCGGACGCGAAGAGCGTCGACCTCAGCGTGACCTATCAAGGTTGCGCGGACGCGGGCCTGTGTTATCCGCCGCAAACCAAAGTGATCTCCATTTCGCTCGAAGACGCCCCGGCGGCGACGGCGGCCGCGCCCGCCACTGGCGAATACGTCTCCGAGCAGGACAGCTTCGCGGCGAGAATGAAGGGCAACATCTTCATCCTGTTCGCGCTCGGCTATCTCGGCGGCCTCCTGATGTCGTTCACGCCGTGCGTGTTGCCGATGGTGCCCATCCTCACTGGCATCATCGCGGGCGACGGAGAAAACACCACCAGCCGCCGCGGCTTCCTGCTTGCGCTCGCCTATGTCGCGGGCATTTCCGTCATCTACACAATCATGGGAATCATCGCCGCCTACATCGGCAATGGCGTGAATCTGCAGGCGATCTTCAACCAGGCCAAGATTCTCATTCCCTTTGCGCTGCTGTTCGTGGTGCTGGCAGCATCGATGTTCGGCGCGTTCACCATCGAGATGCCGAGCTTCATCCAATCGCGCCTGAGCGACGCGAGCAACAAGCAACGCGGCGGCACCTTCGTGGGTGTCGGTGTCATGGGCGCGCTATCGGCACTCATCGTCTCGGCCTGCGTCGCGCCGGTATTGATCGGCGCGCTCACTTTCGTCGCGCAAACCGGCAACGCGCTGCGTGGCGGACTTGCGATGTTCGCCATCAGCCTGGGAATGGGCACGCCGCTCTTGTTGGTTGGAGCCTCTGCCGGCGCTCTGCTTCCGCGCGCCGGCGCCTGGATGGAGACGATCAAGAATCTGTTTGGCGTCATGTTCCTCGCCGTTGCCGCGTGGCTGTTGAGCCGTCTGATCACGAACTGGATTGTCATGGTGATCTGGGCCGTCCCGGTGCTGATCGCTGCCTGGGTGCTGTGGCGCGGATTCAAGCCAGGCACGACGGCACGCATCGTCGGGCGCGCGCTGGCGGTTGCCTTCGCTGCCTACGGCGTCGTGCTGTTAGCTGGCGCGGGGCTTGGCAGCACCAATCCGCTGGCGCCGATCCCGCAGCTCACGGAGAAGCAGACGCATCTCGATTTCAAACGGTTCAAGACTGTCGCCGATCTCGAGCGCGAAGTGGCGGCGGCTTCCGCGGCGGGCCATCCGGTGATGGTCGACTTCTACGCGGACTGGTGCATCTCGTGCCTCGAGATGGAACACAAGTCGTTCTCGACGCCTGAAGTGCAGGCGGCACTCAAGGACGTCGTGCTGCTGCAGGCGGACGTAACGAAGAACGATGACGAAGACAAAGCGCTGTACATGCACTTCGGCATCGTGGGTCCGCCGACCATTGCCTTCTATGGCGCCGACGGAAAGGAACGGCGAAACTTCCGCGTCGTCGGATACATGAAGGCTGCGGAGTTCGCAGCCGTGGTTCGGCAAGCGGTCGCTCCGGCGACTCAAACCGCACAGTGAAGCCTTCCAGTTCTTCTGTGTTGCGACTTCTGGTCGCGGCACTCGTTGTCGTTGGCGCAGGCGCGGTCGGTTTCTATTCGCACAGACTGGGACTGCCGGTGCCGAGCCTCGCGGAGGCACCGCCTGCCAGACCGGCGCCCGCACCTTCGACACCAGCCGCCGAAGAGACGAAACAAAAACCTGTTCCCGAGACGCTGCCGGATATCACGCTGGCCGACCGCGACGGCAAACCCACGAAACTGTCGAGCTTCGGCGGCCGGCCCTTGATGGTAAATTTCTGGGCCACTTGGTGTGCCCCCTGCCGACGCGAGATTCCGCTACTCAATAAGATAAGAGTGCAGCGCCAGGCCCAGAATGCCGAGATTGTGGGAATTGCCGTCGATTTTAAAGAAGATGTGCTCAAGTTCGTCGCCAAAACGCCCCTGAGCTACCCCTTGCTGATCGGGGAAGAGGATGGCTTGGCCGCCGCGGAGGCATTCGGCATGGGCATGGCATTCCCGTTTTCCGTTTTTGTCGACAGCCAGAATCATATCCTGGCGCTCAAGATTGGCGAGTTACACGAAGATGAGGCCAATTTCGCGTTTGATCGCCTCCATGATATCGACAATGGCGTCATGAAACGCCAAGCTGCTCAGCAGGCGGTTGCCGATGCTTTCCGGACGATGGCGGCGGAACGCGCCCGCAAGGACGCCGCCACGGATACCCACTCCGGCGATTGATGCCAGATCGCGGCAGATTGACGAAAGCCGCGCACGTTGCCTGCCTATTACGGTAAATTCGCCGGCTTCACGCGGGGGATGGTCTTTAGACAGCCGTATGGCGCGACTCTTATTACTCAACGGCCCGAACCTGAACCTTCTGGGGCAGCGCGAACCGGAAGTCTATGGCACGGACACGCTCGCCTCCATCGAAGAGCGCGCCAAGAACGCCGCGGCCAAGCTCGGGCATGAGCTCGTAGCCTTTCAAAGCAATGCCGAGCACGAGCTCATCGATCGCGTGCAGACGGCCAAAGCCAACGGCATCAGTTTCGCCATCCTGAACCCCGGCGGCTTCACGCACACCAGCGTCGCGCTGCGCGACTCGCTGCTTGGTGTGAAGCTGCCCTTCATCGAGTTGCACCTGTCGAATACGTTCGCGCGCGAAAAATTCCGGCATCACTCGTATTTTTCGGACATCGCGGTGGGTTGCATCGTGGGACTCGGAGCCCAGGGTTATGAACTCGCCGTCCAGGCCGCCGCCGCGCGCCTGGCCAAATAAAATTTCAAAGATAGGGAATCCAAATTGGACATTCGGAAAGTAAAGAAGCTCATCGAACTACTCGAGGAATCGGGGATCGCCGAAATCGAGATCAAGGAAGGTGAGGAAGCGGTGCGCATCAGCCGCATGCCGACCGGTGGGTACCTGACTCACATGCAGCCGCAGATGATGCAGGCGCCTGTTGCCACCATCGCCGCGCCGGTCGCCGCCGCCGCCGCCGCGCCGGTCGTCCCGGCGCGTAATGTGAACGAACACGTGGTTGCCGCTCCCATGGTCGGCACTTTCTATGCGTCGGCGTCGCCGGGCGCCAAGGCGTTCGTGGAGATCGGCACCGAGGTCAAGGAAGGCCAGGTGCTCTGCATCATCGAAGCGATGAAAATGATGAACCAGATCGAGAGCGACAAGACCGGCAAGGTCACCGCGATCATGGCCACCAACGGCGATCCCGTGGAATTCGGCCAACCGTTGTTCGTGATCGAATAAACCCGCAAGTCATGCTCGACAAAATCGTAATCGCCAATCGGGGCGAGATCGCGGTCCGGATCCTGCGTGCCTGCCGCGAACTCGGCATCAAGACGGTCGCCGTGCATTCCACCGCCGACTACAACCTCAAGCATGTGTTGTTAGCCGACGAATCGGTGTGCATCGGCCCGCCGGCCTCGCAGAAGAGTTACCTCAACATGCCGGCCATCATCAGCGCGGCCGAAGTGACCGACGCGGTCGGCATCCATCCCGGCTACGGGTTCCTGTCCGAGAACGCCGACTTCGCCGAGCGCGTCGAGAAGAGCGGCTTCACGTTCATCGGCCCGCGGGCCGACGTGATCCGCATGATGGGCGACAAGGTTTCGGCCATCAATGTCATGACCAAGGCCGGCGTGCCCTGCGTGCCAGGCTCCGGCGGCCCGCTGGGCGACGTTCCCGAAGAGAACCACCGCATCGCCCGTGACATCGGCTACCCGGTGATCATCAAGGCCTCGGGCGGCGGCGGCGGCCGCGGCATGCGCGTGGTGCACACCGAGGCTTCGCTGCTGAATGCGATCGCGGTCACGAAGGCGGAAGCGCTGGCAGCTTTCAGCAACGACCAGGTCTACATGGAGAAATTCCTGGAGCGGCCGCGTCACATCGAATTCCAGGTGCTGGCCGACAACTACGGCAATGTCATCCACCTGGGCGAACGCGATTGCTCCATGCAGCGCCGCCACCAGAAGGTGGTCGAAGAAGCCCCCGCGCCCGGCATCACGCCCGCGCAGCGCGAAAAGATGGGCGCGCGCGTCGTCGAAGCCTGCAAGGCCGTGGGGTACCGAAGCGCCGGGACGCTCGAATTCCTCTACCAGGACGACGAGTTCTACTTCATCGAGATGAACACGCGCATCCAGGTTGAACATCCCGTGACCGAGCTGATCACGGGCATCGACCTGGTGAAGGCCCAGCTCATGATCGCCTCGGGTCAGAAGCTCCAGTTCGCGCAGAGCGACATCAAGCTCACCGGCCATGCGATCGAATGTCGCATCAACGCCGAGGACGCCAAGACCTTCATGCCGTCGCCGGGTCCGATCAAGCTGTGGCACGCGCCGGGCGGCCCTGGCATCCGGGTAGATAGCCACATCTACTCCGGCTACAACGTGCCGCCGCATTACGACTCGCTGATCGCCAAGATCATCTCCTATGGCGACACGCGGGAAACGGCGATCGCGCGCATGCGCAACGCGCTCGCCGAGATGGTGGTCGAGGGCATCAAGACCAACACGGCGCTGCACCAGGAAATCTTCACGCACCAGGCATTCCGTACCGGCGGACAGGACATTCACTACCTGGAGCGCCGCCTGGGCCTCAAGTAGCCGTGCCGCAACTTGCCCTGACGCTCACGCTGGACGGCCTCGACGCCGACCGCGTGGAAGAAGCCTGTTTCGAATTCGGTGCGCTCGCGGTGTCGTACACCGACCAGCGCGACGATCCGATTCTCGAGCCGGCACCGGGTGAATTCCGCTTGTGGCCGCACTCGCGCCTGCAGGCGCTGTTTACCTTCGACACGTCGCCGCAGGAATTGGTCGCGGGGCTGTCTCACGTCTTGCGCGTCGAACCGGCACGCTTCGTCGTCGAGACGCTGGCGGACCGGGTCTGGGAGCGCGAATGGCTGCGCGACTTTCATCCCATGAGTTTCGGGCGGCGGCTGTGGGTCGCCCCGCATCATGCGCACGTGCATACCGACGGCGCGGTGATCGTGCGGCTCGATCCGGGCCTGGCTTTCGGCACCGGTACCCATGCCACGACCGCCATGTGCCTGGCGTGGCTCGATGAGAACGTCGCCTCCGGCGAGCTGGCGATCGACTATGGCTGCGGCTCCGGCGTGCTCGCGGTCGCGGCGGTGAAGTTAGGCGCGCGCGAAGCCCACGCGTTCGACATCGATCCGCAGGCGCTCACCGCCACCCGGGACAATTCCGTTGCCAATGGTGTCGACGCGCGGGTTCACGTGGTCGAACGCGACTCGGCGCTGCCGGTCGGCGCGGACATCCTGCTGGCTAACATCCTGTGCGGTCCGCTGTGCGAGCTGGCGCCGCGATTCGCGGCGCTCACGCGGCCTGGCGGCAAGATCGTGCTCGCCGGCCTGCTGAGCGCCCAAACAGACGAGGTGACACGTGCGCACGCGCCGTGGTTTGATATCGCGCCTTTTGCCTCCCGTGACGGCTGGACGGCACTCGCCGGCAGCCGCCGCGCTCAAGGTTGAGGAGCGTCGCTTGTTCACCGTCTGCCCGAAATGCACGCTGACATTGGTCGTTACGACCGTGGACCTGCGTGCCGGACAGGGTTACGTGCGCTGCGGCCGCTGCGCGAATGTGTTCAACGCGCTGATCGCGTTGCGCGAAGGTGAGCCTGGAGGTACCACCTCCGACACCGCAAAACGCCGGCTGCTCGAGACGGCACCGAAGCTTTCGGTTGAACCCGCGCTCGGAGCGGGCGTCGCCATGGATCCGGACCCTGAACCAGAGCCCGAACCCGAACCAGACCCCGGACCGGATGTGGTTCTCGAAGAAGAGGGATCGCTCGAGTTCGATGCCTCTGCCACCGATGTGTCGGATATTTTCATTCCGCCTCCGGAAGCGGAACACGACACCGGTTCCGGCTCGTTCGAAGAAGTAGTGCTCGCCGAAGAATCGCAATCCATTCTCGAATACCAGACGGAAGCCGAACCGGAGATCGAGACGCCCACGTTCTCGCCCACCGATACCATTGCCGCGGACGAATGGTCGCTGCTCGATGACACGCCCGCCGACGATGAGTCGGTCATCGAAGAATCGCCGCTCGCGCAAGAGGCCGCGACCGTCCACGAGCCCAATGCTCCCGATCCACCGTGGGTCGAAGAGATGTTCGCTGAAGCGGAGGCCGATGCCGAGCGTGTGCGGACCGCCGAGCGTGAAATTCTCGACAACATCGGCCGCAGCGAAGAACCGGAAGTCGTTCAGGTAGCCCGCGCCAGTACCGGTGTGGCCGCGCCCACCGACACCGTGCTCGAGCCGCTGCTCAGTGCTCCGGCCAAGCGCCGGCCGAGCTGGCAATACGTGGGCGGCGTCGTGTTGCTGGCGTTGCTGCTCCTCTTGCAGTTGCTACATCACGACCGCCAGAGCCTGGCGCTGAGCCCAAGCTTCGGACCCGCGGCGGCGAAGGTGTACGGCTGGTTCGGCGTCACTCTCACGCCGCGCTGGGACCTCACTGCGTATACGGTGAAACAACTCGGTGCCGAAACCGAAGGTGGCGAGGGCACCCAGCTGCGCGTGCGCCTCTCGGTACAGAACGAGAGCTCGCGTGTACAGCCTTTGCCGTTGCTGCGACTCACGCTTCAGGATCGTTATGGCAATGCCGTGGCGACCCGCGACCTCGAACCGGCGGATTATCTTCCGAAGCGCGTGGCGAATCAGCGACTGCTCGAACCGGACCAGCGCATCGATGCCGAATTGCACGTGATCGACCCGGGCAAGGCTGCGATCGGTTTCGAGATCGATGCCTGCCTGCGCGCCGAGAGCGGCGCCATTGGCTGTGCCAACGACGCGCGTCGCCGCGCACCCGGCTGAGCGATCCACCGTGCGAATCGGTCCCTACGAGCTCAGCTCGTCTGTGGTGCTCGCGCCGATGGCCGGCGTCACCGATCGTCCATTCCGTCAAATCGCGCGCAGCTTTGGAGCGGGTCTCGCGGCGTCGGAGATGATCACCAGCGATGTACGACTTTGGACGACGAAGAAGACACAACTGCGCATGGATCACGCCGGCGAGCCCGAGCCGCGCGTGGTGCAGCTCGCGGGCGCCGACCCTGAGCCGCTGGCGGAGGCCGCGCGCCGCAATATCGATCTCGGCGCGCAGATCATCGACATCAACATGGGATGCCCGGCCAAGAAAGTCTGCAACCGGCTGTGCGGCTCGGCGTTGCTCACTGATGAAGCACTGGTTGCGAAAATTCTTTCCGCGGTCGTTGCCGCTTCCAGCGTTCCGGTGACGCTCAAGACACGCACCGGGTGGAGTCGCGATTTACGCAACGGTGTGCGCATCGCGCAACTCGCTGAATCGTGTGGCATCGCAGCGCTCGCGATTCACGGACGCACGCGTGAAGATTTCTATGACGGCGCAGCGGAGTACGAAACCATTCGCGAAATTGGATCGCGTGTGCGAATTCCATTATTTGCAAATGGTGATATTGATTCGCCGCAAAAAGCGCGCGACGTGCTTGATTTCACGGGCGCAACAGGAGTAATGCTCGGCCGCGCGGCGCATGGCTCACCGTGGATCTTTCGTGATGTCAATTATTTTTTGTCGCACGGAAAATTTGCGCCCGCACTTCCACTCCAGAAAGTGCGTGATACCATCCTCGCGCATCTCGAATCCCTCTACGCATTTTACGGCGAAGAGACTGGCCTTCGAGTAGCACGCAAACACCTTGGTTGGTATTTAGAAAAGTTGCAGGACGCACCCGATGTTCGTCGGGAGTTGATGGCAGCTTCAACGTCGGCGTCGCAGTTTGCGTTGTCGGAAAAAAGTCTCGACGCGTGGTTGCAAACCAGCAGCGAGACCGCCGTTGCAACCTGGGGAGGTATTGCAGCGTGTGTCTAAAGATATTTTGTGTTCAGGCTCGGACACTGACGACGGGGCTCGGCAATGACGGCGAAAACTTCTCGGACCCGAAAAGATTCCGGTCGCAACGGCACGCTTGAAGTGCCCTTGCGTAACCACGCCGAGCGAGCCCTCTCCGATTACTTCTCCAACCTGAACGGCCACAAGCCGGCTCACCTTTACGACCTCGTGTTGCGCGAAGTCGAAGAGCCGCTGTTCCGCGCCGTGCTCGACTACTCGTCGGGCAACCAGTGCCGCGCCGCCGCCATCCTCGGCATCAACCGGGGCACGCTGCGCAAGAAACTGCGCCAGTTCGGTCTCTCCGGCTAGATAAAAGAACCCTGATGCTTGTCACGATTCGCCGTGCCCTACTGTCGGTTTCCGACAAGACGGGGCTGGTTGACTTCGCCCGCACCCTCGCCGCCCGCAAGGTCGAGCTGCTGAGCACCGGCGGCACCGCCAGGGCCCTTCGCGATGCGGGGCTCGCCGTCATCGACGTCAGCGCCTACACCGGCTTCCCCGAGATCATGGACGGCCGCGTCAAGACCCTGCACCCGCGCGTGCACGGCGGCCTGCTGGGCCGTCGCGGCACGGACGATGCGGTCATGGCGAAGCACGACATTCCGCCCATCGACCTGCTGGTCGTGAACCTCTACCCGTTCGCGCAGACCGTGGCCAAGCCCGACTGCACTTACGCGGACGCCATCGAAAACATCGACATTGGCGGGCCGGCCATGGTCCGTGCGGCGTCCAAGAATCATGAGTCGGTCACGGTCATCGTGGATCCGGCCGACTACGCGCAGGTGCTGGGCGAACTCGATGCCAACGACGGCGCCACCAGTATCGACACGCGCTCGAGCCTCGCCGCCAAGGCCTTCGCGCACACTGCGAAGTACGACACCATGGTGTCGAATTATCTGCTCGCGCGCGAAAGCGAAGACGCCACCTCATTTCCGGCGACGCTGCCGCTGGTGTATGAAAAGATCCAGGATCTGCGTTACGGCGAGAACCCGCACCAGAGGGCCGCGTTTTATCGTGCGCCTGGTGTCAGCGGCTCCTGCGTGGCCAGCGCCACCATGCTCCAGGGCAAGGAGCTGTCGTTCAACAACATCGCCGACACCGATACCGCGATCGAGTGCGTGCGCGTGTTCAACGAGCCCGCCTGCGTGATCGTGAAGCACGCCAATCCTTGCGGCGTGGCCACCGCGGTTTCACTGGCCGATGCCTACGATCGCGCCTATCGCACCGACCCCACCTCCGCTTTCGGCGGCATCGTCGCCTTCAATCGCGAGCTCGATGCCGAGACGGCAAGCGCCATCACCGGCCGTCAATTCGTCGAAGTCATCGCCGCGCCGTCGGTTTCCGCGGCGGCGGCGGCCGTGCTCGCCACCAGGGCAAACGTGCGCGTGCTGGTGATCGGGCCATTGGCCAAACAGGATCCTTCCGAGTTCGAATATCGCAGCGTCGTGGGTGGCTTGCTGGTGCAGAGCCGCGATACCGCACTCGCCCAGCCTGACACTTTCAGGGTCGTCACGAAAAAGGGTCCAACGCCCACGCAGTACGCCGACCTCTGGTTTGCCTGGCGCGTGTGCAAGTACGTGAAGTCGAACGCCATCGTGTTCGCGCGGGAGGGCATGACCATCGGCGTGGGCGCGGGGCAGATGTCGCGTGTGTACTCGACGCGCGTGGCCGCGCTCAAAGCCAGCGACGAGGGGCTCACCGTCGAGGGCAGCTCCATGGCCTCGGATGCCTACTTCCCGTTCCGCGATGGCATCGACGTCGCCGCCGAATTCGGCATCAAGGCCATCGTGCAGCCGGGCGGCAGCAAGCGTGACGAGGAAGTGATCGCCGCGGCCGATGAACACGGCATGTGCATGGTGTTCACCGGCATGCGTCACTTCCGGCACTGATCCACCAACCCATGAAAATCCTGATCGTGGGATCCGGCGGGCGCGAACATGCGCTCGCGTGGAAGTGCGCACAGTCGTCCAGGGTTTCTGAAGTCCTGGTGGCGCCTGGCAACGGCGGCACCGCGACCGAGCCGCGCGTGCGCAACGTGAACGTGGCCGCGGAAGACATCGCCGGCCTCATTTCATTGGCCAAAACCGAAAAGGTTGGGCTCACCATCATCGGGCCCGAAGGTCCACTGGTTCTGGGCGTGGTCGACGCCTTCTCTGCCGCTGGCCTCCGCTGCTTCGGACCACGCCAGGCCGCCGCACAGCTCGAGGGCTCCAAGGCTTACACCAAGGAATTCCTCAAGCGCCATGGAATTCCCACCGCCGCCTACGCCACGTTCACTCGCGCGACCTTCGATGCCGACTGGGTGCGCCGGCAACGCACGCCCATCGTCGTCAAGGCGAGCGGGCTCGCCGCTGGCAAGGGCGTCGTCATCGTCGATACCGCCGAGGAAGCCATCGCCCAGGCCCAGGCGATGTTCGGTGGCCAGTTCGGATCCGCCGGCGACCAGGTGGTCATCGAAGAATTCCTGCCGGGCGAGGAAGCCAGCTTCATCGTCATGGCCGACGGGAAACACATCCTGGCGTTCGCCACGTCGCAGGATCACAAGCGGCTGAAGGACGCCGACGCCGGCCCCAACACCGGCGGCATGGGTGCGTATTCGCCCGCGCCGGTCGTGGACCGCGCCATGCACGAACGCATCATGCGTGAGGTCATCGAGCCTTCCATTCGCGGCCTGGCAAAAGACGGCACGCCGTACACGGGCTTTCTGTACGCCGGCATCATGGTGCACCCCGATGGCACGCCCAATGTGCTCGAGTACAACTGCCGCTTCGGCGATCCGGAGACGCAGCCCATCATGATGCGGCTCAAGAGCGATCTCGTTGAGTTGTGCGATGCGGCGCTGGATCGCCGGCTTGAAACCGTGCACGCCGAATGGGACACGCGCGCCGCGCTCGGCGTGGTGCTGGCAGCCGAAGGCTACCCGGACACGGTGCGTAAAGGCGATGAGATCGAAGGTCTCGGCGCTGCCGCCAAACTACCCGGCAAAGTGTTTCACGCCGGCACCAAGGCAGAAGATGGCAAGGTGCTGACCAGCGGCGGTCGCGTGCTGTGCGCGGTCGGTCTCGGTGACAATGTCTCGGCAGCGCAGGCCCAGGCCTACAAGCTCGTGGATGCGATCAGTTGGCAGGGAATGCAGTGTCGGCGGGACATCGGCTATCGCGCGATAGAAAGAGAACGGGCCCGCTAGCCTTACCCCAAGCATGTTGCGAACTTTCATGACTCCTCCTATTTCCAGTGCTCGTTCGCGACGATGCTGCCGATCTCGGCATGAGCCGCGTTGAGTTCAACGGCGCTGAGCTTCGACTCGCTCATGTATACCGCGACGAAGATCGGCCGGCGCCCCGGCGGATAGGCGATCACAAGGTCGTTGATCGCTCCGTTGGCGCCGCCGCCGGTCTTGTCACCCGCGTTCCAGGACTTTGGAATGCCGGCGCGCACGCGGTCGAGTCCGGTGCGTGCGCCCGCCATCCAGTCGATGAGCAGCGCGCGCGCGGTCAAAGACAACACGTTCTGCGTGAATATCTTGAGCATCAAGTCGACCATGGCGTGCGGCGTGGAGGTGTCGCGCAGATCGCCCGGCAGGTTGCTGTTGAGTTCGGGCTCGATGCGATCGAGACGGGAGGTCGAATCGCCGAGCGTACGGAAGAACGCCGTGAGCGCCTGCGGCCCACCGATTCCGTTGAGCAGGACGTTGGCCGCGGCGTTGTCGCTCAACATCATGGCGGCGGCGCACAGCTCGCGGATGGTCATGATGGTCGCCCCGGCCTGCAGTTTTGCTTCGACCGCCGGGGAGTGCGACACCAGATTGTTTTTTGCGATCGGCATCGGGCGATCGAGGCTGAAGGCCTTTCGGTCCACCTGCCACAGCAACGCGGCCGCCAGCGGTAGTTTGAACGTGGATGCCATGGCGTAACGCGAATCCTGGTCGAAGCCGATGCGCCTGCCGCTCTGCGAATCGAGCACGTGCACGCCGAGCCGGCCGCCGATGCGCTCGTGAATGCGCTTGAGCGCCTTGTCGGCACTTTCCGCTGCGCTGGCACCGGATGAGAAGGTGGCGGCCGCCGAGGCGACCAGCAATGCACGCCGTGTGAACATCAATTCTCCGCCAGGACCACGATCTGGTCGTTCTCGGCGAAGCTGTGCTTCTCCGATTTTTTGGGATTCACATTGACGCCGTACCCGCGCGTCTTGTCGTCGGCGTATTTCATGAGCCGATAGCCGATCGCAGTTTCGCCGCGCTGCGCGGCCGCTTCGAGCACGGTGTAGAAATCGACCTGGCTTCCGAGTTTGATGTAGTCGGTCATGGGGCGAATGTAGATTTCCGATCCTTCCGAACTGAATAGGACCTTGAAGACCTTTTCGAGGTTCCGGTTCTCGGAAAGCTGCGACATCATGAGGCTCACGAGCTTGTCGCTCACGATGAAGTCGTCGGCATGCGCAATCTGCGCCAACGCGCGGTTACGCAAGTCCATCATCTCGCTGACGATCGACAAACGCACGCCGGCTGCGTCGGCGAGATTGCGCAGATGGAGCAGCGTGATCAGCGTATTGGCGTCGGCCTCCTGGACAGGCAGATCGCTGTAACTCAGCAGGATGACGTGCTCGAAAGTCGCCGCCTTGACCGCGGCCAAGGTCGCACTGTGGGTGATGTCGCCGTCGGCGAAGCGCACCTTCTGGCGCTGCATGCGCTTGGCCACTCCCATGAGAACGTCGCGCACGCCTTCGTGACGGCAGATCACGATGGTCTCGGAGCCGGGCGCCACGTAGTTGTCGAGCTCCTCGATGATCGCCTGGCCTTTGCCGTTCCAGCCGAGGATCAGGATGCGCTCCGGCGCCGGCGGCAGGCGTTGGCGATGCGACAGCGTGCTCACGTCGGGAAGACCACCCCCGGAGGTCGCCGACAGCACCAGCGTGTCGTCGTCCTCGCTGATGGCGATTATCTGATCGCCACTGGCGAACGTGGTGTCCATGGGCGGATTGATGAGCACGGATCCGTCGGCGCGCATCAGGCCCATGACGGTGGAGTCTTCATACGCGGAGATCAGTTCGCGGTAAGTGCCCCCGGCGAGCCCAGGCTCCGCCTTGAAGTAGATTTCGGCGCCGTCGAAATCCAGGAGCTCGGTATAGACCACCGACAAGCCGGATTGCCGGCAAGTCTGCGCGGTGACGCGCGCGATCAGGTCCTCGCCCTGGACGTAGATGGCTTCCTTGCCGCCCACCAACGCCGCGGCTTCGAGATTCCGCGGCTCGCGAATTTCCGCAACGATGTGATAGGCGTCTTGCTTGCGTTCCGGGTTGTTGGTGATTGCGAGCACCGACTTGATGACGTGTATGTCGGGGTTGTCCGTCTCCGGCGCGAGCACGACGATGGAACGTGCCGAGTGCGGGTCGACCACCGCCAGGTCGTCGAGATCGAGCGGATCGCCGCTGCGGCAGATGACCCGCGTGTTGGCGGTGCTCGGAAACTTGGCGCGGATATCGTCTTCCATCTCGATCTTGTCGCGCTCGCTCAAGATCACGATGCACGGATTCTTCTGGTTCGAATTGGCGATCAGCAGTTCGCCGATGATGGAATAGACTTTGCTCGACCAGCCGAGGATCAACGTGAAGTTGGTTTCGATGACGCGCGAGCGCCCCTTGCGCAGCTCCGCCAGCCGCGACTCCAACCCCGAGGTGATGGTGCCGATCAGGATGCTGACGATGAAGATGCCGCCGATGGTCACGATGAGCATCAGCAGGCGCAGTTTCCAGCCGTTGTCGCCGGCCACCACGCCGGGGTCGAGCGTGCGCAGCATGCTCTGCCAGACACCCTCGAAAAAGCCGTAGGGATGTTCGTGGTCGGCCGGGTCTTGGCCGACGCGCATGATCGCGAGGATGAGCGCGGCCACGGAGACGATGGCCGCCGAGAGCAGCGCCAGCCAGCCAATGATGGCGATGGTGCCTTTCGAAAGTGTGTTCTCGAACCGGTAGCGCAGCCGATCGCGCCACGTCACTTCGCGTTCCGTCATGAACCTCGCCTCCCTTGAGGAGGCGAGTCTATCAGCCGGCCGGCCGATTCACGGCCGGCACGATGTCGATGGATTCCGTGTTCGGGTCGAAGACTATCTCCGCTTCACGACGCTCGAGCTGCCGCCGCACCTGCTCCACCTTCGTATCGAAGGCGACGTCACGTTCGCCGTAGTCCGTGCCTTCGCGCAGGACAAAAGATTCGATCACTCCGCGCAGTGCGTCGGGCGTCAGCTCGGCGATCGGCACCACGATCGGCGACTGCGTTTCGTCCTGGTCCCCCGCGTTCAAGTCGTGTATTTCCTCACCAGCAACGCCGCACCGGTGAGCGAGCTCGCCACCGCGAGCATGGTCCATTCGAATTGCGAGGTGGGACTGCCGATCACGCGCGGAATGTGGAGCAGTACGACGAACGACGCCATCATGGCGGCCATCAGCGTTGCCGCGAGCTGCGACTGCACGCGGGTGACGAGCGCAAGACCGGCGGCGATGTAACCCACTCCGGTGGCATAGGCCCAGAAGAGCTGATTCGGCGGGATCCAGGCAGGTACGAATTCAGCGGTCTGCTTCGCGTACACGAGATGAGTGCTGCCAAAACAGATTGCGCAGGCACCGGCGATGAGGCGCGCGGTGGTCGCCACCGTGCCGCGCGTGCCGCCGCTCGCCGCGAGCAGTGCGATGCCGCCGGTCGTCAGGAATGCGATCTCGGCAACGCCGTTCCATTTGTAGAGTGCTCCGGGCTCGCCAAGAACAATGGGGCCGTGGAGGAAGATGACCCAGATTCCGTAAAACACCGCGAGCAGCAGTGCGCCGACGCGCTCGCCCCGTCGCGTGAGGATCGCGCCACCGCCGACCACGAGCAGCAGTCCGGAAAGATAGGCCAATATCGTTCGTGCGCCGATGCCGGCCGGCACCGGCTGCCAGGTCATGGCGAAGTCGTGAAACCAGATGCCGATGGCGCCTAACAAGATGGCGCCGAGCGCATAGAGCATGGCGTTGTAGTTCATGGAGAGTCTCGTGGCTTTGACAAGAATGGGGTCAGGCACCGATTCGAAGCGAATCGGAGCCAGACCCCGGTCATCTTAACCACCACCGCAACACCAGGCTAACCACCCCTAACAATGTCACGCTCATGGCCCAGATGAGGGCCATCCAGCCGAGCCGCTTCCACAGTGGCGCGCTGTCTGAACCTGCCGGCGCGCTCAATGGTAACCCTGGTGAGCGACTTTGCCGCGGAACACCCAGTACGACCACGCCGTGTAGGCGAGGATGAGCGGCACCATCACGCCCGCGCCCACCAGCATGAACGCCTGGCTGCTCGCGGGCGAGGCGGCCATCTGCAGCGTGACGCTGTTGGGAATGAGGTACGGATACATGCTTATGCCGAGGCCCACGAACGAGAGGGCAAACACCGAAAGCGTGATCACGAACGGCGCGAGCTCATAGTCGCGACGCAGGCTGCGCACGAAGCGCCAGGTGAGAATGGCGATCACCAGCGGAACCTGCGCGGTGAACAGAACACGCGGCATGGTGAACCAGCGCTCGAAATATTGCGTGCCGAGAAACGGCGTGGCGAGACTCACGGCGAGAATGCAGGCGAGCGTAACCGGCGCCCAGACGCGCATGAGCCGGCGCGCGTGCTTCTGCGTCTCACCATCGGTTTTCCAGTTGAGCCAGCAGGCGCCTAACAACGAATAGGCCGCCACCACGCTCACACCGGTCAGCACGCTGAACGGTGTCAGCCAGTCCCACCAGCCGCCGGCATACGCACGGCCTTCGACGTGGATTCCCTGCAACAGGGCGCCGAGCGTGATTCCCTGGGTGAACGCCGCGACCAGCGAGCCGGCGGTGAACGCGAAATCCCAGATGAGCCGGTGCGCCGGGTCGCGCCAGCGGAACTCGAAGGCGACGCCGCGAAACACCAGCGCCAGCAGCATCGCGATCAGCGGCGCATACAGTGACGACATCACGATGGAGTACGCCAGCGGAAATGCGGCCAGCAATCCACCACCGCCGAGCACCAGCCAGGTTTCGTTGCCATCCCACACCGGCGCGATGGAGTTCATGGCGGTATCGCGCTCGCGGCCGACGCCGAAGATTGGAAACAGGATGCCGATGCCGAGATCGAAGCCGTCCATGACCACGTACATGAACACGGCGAACGCGAGGATCGCGGCCCAGATGTTGGTGAGCACCGTGCCGTCAGTCATGGGCGGGATCCCTCGAGGACACGCCACCGGCCAGCGCGGGCGCCGGCGTGATGCCGGCGGCATGCGCGGGTGCGTTCTGCAGATCGGATTCGTGCGCGTGTGGCGCGTGCGACATGAGCTTGAGCAGGTACCAGGTGCCCATGCCGAACACCGCGAAGTAGACGATGACGAACGCAATCAGCGACGTGGCCACTGCGGGAGCCGCGAGCGGCGACGCCGACTCGGCCGTGCGCAGCAGTCCATAGACAGTGAACGGCTGGCGGCCGACTTCGGTGGTCATCCAGCCGGCGATCACGGCGACGAAGCCTGCCGGGCCCATGACGAGCGCGAATCGCAGCAGCCAGCGCCAGTCGTAGACCTTGCCCCTTGCGCGCGCCAGCAAACTACTGGCGCCAAGTGCCAGCATGAGAAATCCCAGCCCCACCATCACCCGAAACGTCCAGAACACGACCTTCACCGGCGGCCGGTTTTCGGGCCGGATGGTGTCGAGCCCGGCCAACGGCGCGTTGAGATCGTGTTTGAGGATCAGCGACGAAAGCCGCGGGATTTCCACCGCGTGTTCCATGCGCTGCCCGGCGTCGTCTGGAATTCCGAAGAGAATCAGCGGCGCTCCATCGGGATGGCTCTGGTAGTGCCCTTCCATCGCCATGACTTTCGCCGGCTGGTGTTCAAGCGTATTGAGGCCGTGCAGGTCGCCGACCAGGATCTGCACCGGCGCGACCAGTGCCGCCATCCACATGGCCATGGAAAACATCTTGCGCGCATGCGCCTGCTTCGAATTCTTGAGCAGGTGCCAGGCGCCCACCGCGCCGACCGCGAGCGCGGTGGTCAGATAGGCGGCGATGACCGTGTGCACCAGGCGGAACGGGAAGCTCGGATTGAAGATGATGGGCGCCCACCCGGCGGCGGGCACGAACTGGCCGTCGGCATTCACGGCATAGCCGGTGGGCGTCTGCATCCAGCTGTTGACGCTCAGTATCCAGAACGCGGAAATGAATGTGCCCACGGCCACCATGAGCGTGGCAAAGAAGTGCAGGCGCTTGCCCACCTTCTGCATGCCGAACAACATCACGCCGAGAAATCCGGCTTCGAGGAAGAATGCCGTCAGCACTTCGTAGGCCATGAGCGGGCCGATCACAGGTCCCGCCTTGTCCGAGAAGACTGCCCAATTGGTACCGAACTGGTAAGCCATGACGATTCCCGACACCACGCCCATGGCGAAGGCCACCGCGAATATCTTCAGCCAGTACTTGAAGAGATCGAGATACAGCGCCTTGCCGGTCTTGAGCCACAACATTTCGAGCACCGCGAGGAAACTCGCGAGGCCGATCGAAAAGGCGGGAAATATGAAGTGAAAACTGACCGTGAATCCGAACTGGATGCGCGCGAGAAGCAGTGCGTCGGCGTCGTGAAACATGCGCGTATTTTAGACCTTTGCGCACGCACGCAGCGCGCAAATCAGCTCGCCCGCACCCAGGCTTGACGATATGGATATCTTTTGGGCGGCGACGGTTTGGGTGGTCTTATCCGCGCATACTGAACTCACAAACACAAAAGTTACGAACAAAGGATTCATGAAAAATCTCATCGATGCGGCGATCGACGCCGGTAATTTCAAGACGCTGCTGAGCGCATTCAAGTCGGCTTCGCTCATCGACATGCTGCGTTCGCCCGGCCAGTACACGATATTTGCGCCCACCGACGCGGCCTTCAAGCGCCTGCCGGCGGGTTCGCTCGACGCGCTGTTCAAGGACGCGCGCTCGCTCAAGCCTTTTCTCTGCAATCACATGATGACGGGCGTGAAAGCGGCCAATGACATCCTGCCCGGCGAGATCAAGCCGCTGGAAGGCAGGCCGTTGCGCGTGTCGCTGCGCGGCAGCGCGGTGGTCATCAATTCCGCGACGATCGTGCAGTCCGACATCCGCGCGACCAATGGCGTCATTCACGCCATCGACGACATCCTGGTGCCCCTCAACCCGATTCTGGCCGCAGTCGCCTGATCGAAGGCGGTTCCGCATCTGCGGAACCGCCAGGTCCAGCCCTGCTCTACGCGTCGAGCGGCGCGATGTTCGCGTTCATGCGGAACAGGTTGTTAGGATCGATCTTCGTCTTGAGCGCAACCAGCCGGTCGTAGTTGACGCCATACGTGGCCTGCATGCGCCCGGCGTCATCGTTGAACTCGTTGACGTAGAAGCCGCGCGTATGGGGCTCGATGTTCTTCCACGCGCCGCGCGTCCACTGACCCGCCGCGTCGCTCTGCGCCGGATCTTCCCAGATCGCCATCGCGAACATGTTGAACTCGAGCGTGCGTTGCGCGAACGCCGTTGCCTTCGGGCTCACTCGCGCAATGGCGCCGCCCGCTTGCTGAAGGCTGACCACCTGCACCACGGGCAGCTTCGCATCGGCAATCGTCGCCATGATGACGTCGACGAGCGCGGCGCTCGACTTCTGCACGAAACCACCCTTGATGTAGTACTTCTTGCCGGCGGCGGCACCCACGTCGCCGGACTGCTGCAGCTTGACGTAGGGCGTGGGCGCCACGGTGTCTTCGATGGGTTTGCGGATCGAGCGCATGCCGGCGAGCGCCTTGTCAGCGCCGGCAGCGGTGCCGCTGTAGCAGACATTGACCGACATCAGCCGCAGGTCGTTGGGCAATCGCAGCACCGATATGTCCATGTTGAGCTCTTCCGGAACATGCGGCGCATTCTCGAACATGAACTTGAGCACCGCGGGCGCGTCGGCGAACGAATAGACCAGGTCGCCGCCGATCATCACGGGATCGACCGGATGCAGCTGGAACTCGAACGTGGTCGCGACGCCGAAATTTCCGCCGCCGCCGCGCAGGCCCCAGAACAGATCCTGGTTCTGCTCCTTGCTGGCCGTGAGCAGTTGCCCTTTGGCCGTGACCAGGTCGATGGACCGCACGTTGTCGCAGGCGAGGCCGAAGCGCCGTCCGAGCCGGCCGAAACCTCCGCCCAGCGTGAGTCCGCCCACGCCGGTGTGCGACACCGTACCGGCGGTGGTCGCAAGACCGTGCGCGAGTGCCTCGCGATCGAGCGCTCCTAACAAGGCGCCGCCTTCGATGGTGGCGACGCGGCGCGCGGGGTCGACCCTTGCGCTGTTCATCTGCGACAGGTCGATCATCAATCCCTTCTCGCACACCGACTGGCCAGACAGGCTGTGGCCACCCCCGCGCACCGAGACGAGCAGCTCCCGGTCGGCCGCAAACTTCACGGCTTCCATGATGTCGACAGCGCCGCTGCACCGCGCGATCAGCGCCGGATGGCGGTCGAACGCGCCGTTCCAGATCCGTCGCGCGGTGTCGTAGCCCGCGCTATCGCGCAGCAACAATTCTCCGCGCAACCGGCCGGCGAATTCCTTGACGTCGGCACCCCTGAGGAAGAACTGCTTGTTGCAGCTCGTCAGCGCCTCGATATCGGGCAGCTCGGCGGACACCGCCGCCGCGGACGCGAACAGCTTGCCGCACGACCACGCGGAAGCAGGGACTACGGCCGCGGGAATGGCGGCCAGGGCGGAATGAATGAATTGCCGACGCTTCATGGGGATACTGCCCTTCTTTGGAATTATTTAGGCCGTACTCTACGCCCGGTGCGCGCTTTTTTGTGAGGACGGACTTGTCCGGAAGCGTACGCGGGCTTAGCCTCGGTTCCATGAAAGCGCGCACATGGATGCTGGTGGGCTGGTTGATGGCGTTCGCGGCAGTCGCGCAGGCGCACGAGCAAATGCCTGCGAAGCCGGCTGCTGCGATCAAAATCGCGGGACAACCAAAGTTCGACCTCCGCGGTCTGACGGCCGCTGAGGGCTCGCACCTCGAGTGCGACAATGCGGCGCAGGATCCACCG
>JBDTSV010000064.1:0-14934 GCA_039930985.1 Pseudomonadota bacterium | reverse complement strand
ATTGGGTGAATGGCCGATCGCCACGAAGAATCCGTCGGTCGCGATCTCGCGCATCGCGCCGGTCTTCACGTTGCGAAGGCGCGCGCCTGTGACGAGGGGCGCCGGTGTTGTCTCGCCCAGAACCTCCTCCACGGCGTGATCCCACAGCACGGAGACCTTCGGGTTCTTGAACAGGCGATCCTGCAGGATCTTCTCGGCGCGGAATTTGTCACGCCGGTGCACCACGGTCACGTGGCTGGCGAGATTCGATAGATAGAGCGCCTCTTCGACGGCCGTGTTGCCGCCGCCAGCCACCATGACGCGATGCCCCTTGTAGAAAAAAC
Source organism: Pseudomonadota bacterium (assembly GCA_039930985.1). Classification (GTDB taxonomy): domain Bacteria; phylum Pseudomonadota; class Gammaproteobacteria; order Steroidobacterales; family Steroidobacteraceae; genus CADEED01. Next base: position 14,611 of record JBDTSV010000064.1, on the reverse strand, counting down.
CATCGCAGGTGGCGCAGGCGGAAACGCCTTTGCCGCGGAACTTATCTTCCGACGGGATGCCCAGATACTTGGCGGAGGCGCCGGTGGCGATGATCAGCGCGTCGCAGGTGTAGCTGCCGTAATCGCCGTTCAGCACGATCGGGCGCTTCGAGAAATCCACCGTATGGATGTGATCACTGACGATTTCGGTGCTGAATCGTTCCGCGTGCGCCTTCATGCGCTCCATCAGTGCGGGGCCGAGCAGGCCATGCGCGTCCCCGGGCCAGTTGTCCACCTCCGTGGTGGTCATGAGTTGACCGCCTTGCTCGACGCCCGTGATCAGCAGCGGTTTGCGATTGGCGCGCGCCGCATAGACGGCCGCGGAGTAGCCGGCAGGGCCGGATCCCAGGATGACAAGGGGGCTGTGACGAGAAGTGCTCATGTATAATTTTGGCCATTCAAATGGCGTTCAGGCCTCATAGATTGCGCGCGGGCGCGCCGTTTTCAATATTCCTTTCGGGTCAGGCAGGCGCGCTGCCTTGTCGACCGAGTCACATGTTAACGGGACAACCATGCGTATTGGCATTCCTCGTGAGCTGAAACCCCGCGAGGGGCGAGTCGGACTCATACCCGCGGCCTGCGTGGAGCTGGTACGCGGCGGTCATGAAGTCTTCGTCGAGCACGGTGCGGGCGAGAAGAGCGGCTATTCGGACCAGAACTTCGTTGATGTGGGCGTGGCGGTGCTGCCGACCGCTGACGAGCTGTTCGCGAAGGCGCAGATGATCGTCAAAGTGAAGGAACCCATCGAGCCGGATCTCGCGCGGCTTCGCCAGGACCACCTGCTTTTTTGTTACCTGCATCTGGCCGCGCTGCCAGAGCTCACTCGCCGCCTGTGCACCATCGGCCTCACGGCGGTGGCATTCGAGACAGTCGAGGACCGCGCCGGTCGCCTGCCGTTGCTTGCACCGATGAGTGATATCGCCGGTCGTCTGTCGATGCAGTACGCCACGACGCTGTTGCACCAGCCGCAGGGCGGCAAGGGCATCTTGTTAGGCGGGGTGCCCGCGGCGAAACGCGGCCGGGTCGTGGTGCTCGGGGGCGGCGTGGCCGGCGGCAATGCCGCGCTGGTGGCGGCCGGCCTCGGCGCCGAAGTCATCGTGTTCGACAAGGATCGCGACAAACTGGTGGCGGCGCGCGCGCTGGGCGCGAACGTCACCGGGCTCTATCCGCACGTCTCGGATGTTGCCGACGCCGTGCGGGCCGCGGATGTGGTCATCGGCGCGGTGCTGGTCACCGGCGCGCGCGCTCCGCACGTGGTGTCGGCCGAAATGGTCCGCACCATGGATCCGGGCAGCGTCATCGTCGACATCTCCGTCGATCAAGGCGGATGCATCGAGACCACTCGCCCGACCACTTACGAAGCGCCCACATACCAGTGGGAAGGCGTCACACACTTCTGCGTCACCAACATGCCGGGCGCCGTGCCGCGCACTTCTTCGCAGGCCCTGTCCGCGGCCATCGCGCCGTATGCGGTGCGCCTGGCGGATGGCGACTGGCGCGACGATCGGGGCCTGGTCCTCGGCATCAATGTCGAGGGCGGGAAGGTCACTCATCCGGCGCTATTGAGTTAACATCTCAAGCCAGCACAAAGACATAGAGAGCTAATGGCAGAAACTACCTACGATCGCACCAAGCCGCAGAAACGATTCACCGCGGCGGTGACGCGCGGATTGCGCGAGAGCGCGGTGCTGGGCATTGGCGTGATCGCGCTGGTGATGTTGATCGCGCTTGCGACCTACGCTTCCAGCGACCCGGGATTCTCCTCGACGGGTACCGGAGGCGCCGACTTGCACAACGCCATCGGCCGTTTCGGCGCATGGCTCTCGAGTCTGTTGTTCTTCCTGTTCGGCAAGCCGGCTTATCTGTTTCCGATCATGCTCGGCGTCGCGTGCTTCGTGATGTTTCGACAGGCGCAAGACGAGGAAGGCCGCACGCACTTCAATACGGCGGTGCGAATCGGCGGGTTTACTGTGATGCTGATCGCGAGCTGCGGTCTCGCCACGCTGCATTGGGATGCGGGTTCGATGCCCGCGACGGCCGGAGGCGTCGTCGGTCACATCGGCAAGTCGCTCGAGTCGGCGCTCAAGTTCCTCGGCGCCACGCTGTTCATGCTGGCGGCCTGGATGATCGGCGTCTCGTTGGCCTTCGGAGTGTCCTGGCTCACCATCGTCGACAAGATCGGTGCCGGGATCTGGAACATCATCGGCTGGATCAAGGCCCGGCGCAGTGTCGCCCGTGATGTCGCGGTCGGTGTCGAAGCCAAGAAGGCACGCGTCGAAGCGGCCAAGGTCGAAGAGAAGCGCGTCGCCACGCGCGTGAAGCCGCGCATCGAAGCGCCAGCGCCGGTGGTGGAGAAGAGCGAACGTGTCGAGAAGGAACGCCAGGTTCCCATGTTCGAGTCGCCCAAGGCCGGCGAACTGCCGCCGCTCCAGTTGCTGGACGACCCGCCGGTGCACGAATCCAGCTACTCGCAGGAAGCGCTCGAGGCCATGTCGCGGCTGGTCGAGCTCAAGCTCAAGGATTTCGGCGTCGACGTGGAAGTTGTCGCCGTGCAGCCCGGACCCGTGGTCACGCGTTACGAAATGCGCCCGGCGCCGGGTGTCAAAGTCAGCCAGATCTCTGGGCTCGCCAAGGATCTCGCGCGTTCGCTGTCGGCCATCAGCGTGCGCGTGGTCGAAGTCATTCCCGGCAAGTCCGTCATGGGCCTGGAGATCCCGAACGAGAAGCGCGAGATCGTCACGCTGGGCGAAATCATCAAGTCCAAGGCATACGACGACGTGTCCTCGCCGCTGGCAATCGCGCTCGGCAAGGACATCGGCGGTGCACCGGTGTGCGCCGACCTCGCCAAGATGCCGCACCTGCTCATCGCCGGCACCACCGGGTCAGGCAAGTCGGTCGGCATCAACGCCATGATCCTGTCGCTGCTCTACAAGAGCACCGCCGAACACGTGCGCCTGATCATGATCGACCCGAAGATGCTCGAGCTGTCGGTGTATGAGGGCATTCCGCACCTGCTCGCGCCCGTGGTCACGGACATGAAGCACGCCGCCAACGCGTTGCGCTGGTGCGTGGCGGAAATGGAGCGGCGCTACGCGCTCATGGCGGCGCTCGGCGTGCGCAATATTTCCGGCTTCAATCGCAAGGTGAAGGACGCCACGGAGTCGGGCAAGCCGATTCGCGATCCGATCATGACCGCGGCTGCCGCGAACGATCCGTCGATCGATCAGCGGCTCATCCAGGATCTCGTGCCGTTGCCATACATCGTCGTCGTCATCGATGAACTCGCCGACATGATGATGATCGTCGGCAAGAAAGTCGAAGAACTCATCGCCCGTCTCGCGCAGAAGGCGCGTGCCTCGGGCGTACACCTGATACTCGCCACGCAGCGGCCATCCGTGGACGTCATCACCGGTCTCATCAAGGCGAACATTCCCTGCCGAATCGCTTTCCAGGTTTCGGCGCGGGTCGATTCGCGCACCATCCTCGATCAGATGGGCGCCGAATCCCTGTTAGGCCATGGCGACATGCTCTACCTGCAGTCGGGCACGTCGATCCCGACGCGCGTGCACGGTGCTTTCGTCAGTGACGCCGAGGTGCATCGCGTGGTCGAGTCGCTCAAGAAGACCGGCGCGCCAAACTACATCGAAGACGTTCTGGATGGCCCGAGCGCGCCCATCCCGGGCATCTCCGGTGAGCCGAGCGAGAGCGGCGGTGCCGAAGGCGGCGAACAGGACGCGCTCTACGACGAGGCTGTCAAGATCGTCACCACCGAACGCAAGCCGTCCATTTCCTATGTGCAGCGCCGCTTGAAGATCGGCTACAACCGCGCCGCGCGGCTGCTCGAGAGCATGGAAATGGCAGGCGTTGTCGGGCCGTTGCAGACCAATGGCGCCCGCGAAATTCTCGCGCCGGCACCTCCCGGAATCGAATGAACCAACGAATGATGCCGACCCTTGGAATTCTGGCGAGCCTGATGCTGGCCGCGACAGCAAGGGCGCAAACGCCGCTCGACAGCTACCTCAGCAATCTCAAGACGCTGCGTGCCGAATTCTCGCAGGTGGTCACCGATGGCAAGGGCGTGCAGGTGCAGAAGGCCGAAGGCCAGCTGATCATCGTGAGGCCGGGCCGATTCCGCTGGGAACTCACCCCTGCGGGTGGCGCCTCGCCACAGCTCATGGTCGCCGACGGCAAGAATCTCTGGTTTTACGATCGCGATCTCGAACAGGTGTCGGTCAAGCCGGCATCCGCCGCGCTCACCGCGACGCCCGCGGGCCTGCTCTCCGGAGAGGGCAATATTCGCGAGCTGTTCAGTGTGACGGTCGCCGGAAAAAAAGACGGTCTCGACTGGGTGCTGGTGAAGCCCAAACAAAGTGACGCGGATTTCCGCGAAGCGCGCCTCGGGTTCGCCAAGTCCGAACTCAAGCGCATGGTGCTCAAGGACAAGCTTGGTCAGACCGTTCGCCTCGATTTCTCCTCGAGCGAACGAAACCCGACGGTCGCCGATGCCGAAGTGAAATTCACGCCTCCGGCGGGCGCGGACGTCATCGGCACGCCGACGTCATGATCCTGCAGCGACTGTGGTGGGCGCTCGGGTTGTTCCTGGTGGCCGCGGCCGTGGTCGTCTGCCTCGTGCCCGGCCAGGACCTGCCAGCCGCGTTCGAATGGAACGACAAGTTCAGCCACGCCGGCGGACACGGCCTCCTGGCGCTGTATTTTTCCGGGCTGGTCGCGCGGCGCAGCTGGTGGAAAATCTTCGTGTTCCTGCTGCTGCTTGGGATCTCGATCGAGTTCGCGCAGTACTCCATGCGCTACGGCCGTGACGGCGACCCGCGCGACGTGATGGCGAATGCCGCTGGCGCACTGCTCGGGCTCGGGCTCGGGCGTCTGGGGCTCTCGCGTTGGCCCGAGTTCGTCGCATGGTTGCTAGGACAACGGGCGCCGCAATGAGCGGACGGAGCGGGCAGTCCGATCTTCTGCGCGACGTCAAGCCCGACGATGCACTGCGGCCTCTGGCCGACCGCATGCGGCCGCGCACCCTTGACGAATTCGTCGGCCAGGAACAGGTGTTGGGCGCGGGCAAGCCGTTGCGGCAGGCGCTCGAAAAAGGCCAGCTGCACTCGCTGATCCTCTGGGGCCCGCCAGGCACCGGGAAAACCACGCTGGCACGCCTGGTCGCGCACCGCTCCGAGGCGGAATTCATGCAGCTCTCGGCGGTCATGGCCGGCGTCAAGGATATCCGCGACGCGGTCGAGCGGGCGCGCGCGATACGCGTAGAACGCGGACGGCGGACCGTGCTGTTCCTCGACGAAGTGCACCGATTCAACAAGGCACAGCAGGATACCTTCCTGCCATACGTCGAAGACGGAACGCTCATCTTCATCGGTGCCACCACTGAAAACCCATCGTTCGAAGTCATCAGCGCGCTGCTGTCGCGCGCCCGAGTGTATGTACTGCGCTCGCTGACGGTGGACGACATCGTCAAACTACTGCGCCGCGCGGTCGAGGATCCCGACCGCGGGCTCGGCAAGCGAGCGTTGGCCATCGACGACGAGGCGCTTACGGCGCTGGCTCACGGTGGCGATGGTGATGCGCGCCGCGCGCTGGGCATGCTCGAGTTGGCTGCGGATCTGGCCGAGAAGCGCGATGGCCGCCTGACGATCACCATCGACCAGGTGCGCGAAGTCGCGACCGGTGGCCGCCGGCGCTTCGACAAGGGCGGCGAACAGTTCTACGACCAGATCTCGGCGCTTCACAAAGCCGTGCGCGGCACGGATCCGGACGCGGCCTTGTACTGGTTCGCGCGCATGCTCGACGGAGGTTGCGATCCTCACTACCTGGCGCGCCGCATCGTGCGCATGGCGGTGGAGGACATCAGTCTTGCGGACCCGCGCGGCCAGCAGCTGGCGCTCGATGCCTGGCAGACCTTCGAGCGGCTCGGTAGCCCCGAAGGAGAACTCGCACTGGCCAACGCGCTCGTTTACCTGGCGGTCGCGCCGAAAAGCAACGCGGTGTACGTGGCCTATGGCGAAGCCAAGGCGGATGTCGAACAGTTCGGCACGCTCGACGTGCCGCTGCGATTCCGCAATGCACCGACCAAGCTCATGAAGGGGCTGGGTTACGGCGAAGGCTATCAGTACGCTCACGACGCGCCCGACGCCTTCGTGAAGGGCGAGCGATATCTGCCAGACGAGATGCCCGACCGCCGCTATTACCGGCCGGTGCAGCGCGGGCTCGAAATCAAGATTGGCGAAGCACTGGCGCGGTTGCGCGATGTAAAGGATCCGAAATGAATTGGCTTTGGGTGGGTCTCGGCGGTGCACTGGGCAGCGTCGCGCGCTACGGCGCCTATCGACTGTGGCCGGCGTCGCCGGGTGGCTGGCCGGTGCCCACATTCACGGTGAATCTGCTCGGGTCCTTCGCGATCGGACTCTTATATATGTATGTTGCGGCCCGGGGGGCCAGCGCTGACAATGCGCGCCTTTTTTGGATGACCGGCGTGCTCGGCGGGTTCACCACCTATTCCGCATTCGCGCTCGAAGGAGCGTTGCTGGGGTTTTCGATGATCGGCGTGCTGTATGTGGCCGCTACCGTATTCGCTTGCCTGCTGGCCGCCGTCGCCGGAATGAAAATGGGGACGCTCCTCGTTTCCTAGAAATGGGGTCAGACCCCATTTGCTAGCAAAAGGGGCCAGAGCTCAAAGAGAGATCAATCTTGCTCGATGCTAAACAACTTCGCTCCGATCCCGCTGCCGTCGCTGCCAACCTGGCGCGCCGTGGCTTCACGCTCGATGTCGCCGCGTACACGCGTATCGAGGAATTGCGAAAGACAACGCAGGTCGAATCCGATCGCGTTCGTGCTGAGCGCAATGCCAACGCCAAGGCCGTCGGCATGGCCAAGGGCAAGGGAGAAGACGCCAGTGTCTTGCTGGCACGCGCCGAAGAACTGGCGCGCCAGCTCGCGTCGAGTGACGCCGCCATCGCCCAGGTACAGCAGGAACTCGAAGCCTGGCAGTTAGGCCTGCCCAACACGTTGCACGAATCCGTGCCGGAGGGCCGCGACGAATTCGCCAACGTCGAATTGCGCAGGCACGGAACACCCCGCGATTTCGATTTCACGCCTAAAGATCACGTCGAGCTCGGCGAGAAGTTGGGCGGGCTCGACTTCGAGACCGCCGCGAAGCTCTCGGGGGCGCGCTTTTCCATCATGCGAGGTGGCGTCGCGCGACTGCATCGCGCACTGGCGCAGTTCATGCTCGACCTGCACACGCGCGAGCACGGCTACACCGAGTTGTACGTTCCGTACCTGGTCAACGCGTCCACGCTTACGGGCACGGGCCAGCTGCCGAAATTCGAGGCAGATCTTTTTCGCGTGCAGGGCGAGCAGGGGTTCTACCTGATTCCCACCGCCGAAGTGCCGGCGACCAATGTCGTGCGCGACAGCATCGTCGAGGCTAACAAGCTGCCGATGAAGATGGTGGCGCACACGCCGTGTTTCCGCTCCGAAGCCGGCGCGGCCGGCAAGGACACGCGCGGGCTCATTCGCCAGCACCAGTTCGAAAAGGTCGAGCTGGTGCACATCGTCAAGCCCGCGGATTCGTACGCCGCGCTCGAAGAGCTCACCGGCCACGCGGAGAAAGTGCTGCAGAACCTTGCGCTGCCGTATCGGGTGATCGCGCTGTGCGCGGGCGATATCGGATTCTCCGCCGCCAAGACTTACGACATCGAAGTTTGGTTGCCGGCCCAGAACAAGTACCGCGAGATTTCTTCGTGCAGCAACTGCGAGGCCTTCCAGGCGCGCCGCATGCAGGCTCGCTGGCGCAATCCGGAAACGGGCAAGCCAGAGCCGCTGCACACGCTCAATGGCTCCGGTGTCGCGGTCGGTGGCGCGCTGGTCGCGGTGCTCGAGAACTATCAGAACGCCGATGGTTCCATCACCGTGCCCGCCGTGCTGCGCAGTTATGTCGGCGCTGAAAAGATCGGGTCAGACCCGGCTCCTTGAAGAGCCAGGTCCGACCCCATTTCAGAAGTGGCCGGATGCCGTGAACGTCTGACCGGCTGGCCTCTCACGCCTCCATGAAAACAAACGATATCGAGCTAACAAACCGCATCGGCGCGGAGCAGGTGCGTTCGGCCTATCGCAACACCGCGCCGGGAATGTCCGCCACCGCGCTCGGCGCCACGCTGGTCGCCGGCATTCTCGGCGGCAGCGGCGCCGTGTCGTGGGTCGTCGCGGGCACCTTCACCGGCCTGATGCTCCTGCAGATCGGCGTGCGGCTCACACTCATCTTCATGTATCTGCGGCGCAAGCCCGCGGATTCGCAATGGCGCTCGTGGAGCCGCCGATTCTCGACTGGCGCGCTCGTGGCCAGTCTGTTCCTCGGCGTGTCTTCGTGGTGGCTGCTGACTCCCGCGCGTTTCGACATGCAGCTTCTGGTCATGCTCTATTTGTGCGCCGTGGCCAGCGGCGCGGTTACCGCCTTTGGCGTGCTTCGGCCGGCCATCTTCTTCTCCATCCTGCCGATGATGCTGCTCCCGACTGCCTGGATGGTCGCGCAGGGCGACTGGGTGCATTGGGTGCTCGCGCTGATCATTATCGGTTGGTTGTTCGCCGTCACCGATCAGGCACGCCGCTACGGCGCGCAGTTCGAGGAATCCGTGCGGCTGCGCTTCGAAAACGAAGAACTCATCACGCGCCTGCGGGGTGAAAAGCTCATCGCTGAAGAGGCGAGCACCGCCAAGTCGCGCTTCCTCGCCGCCGCCAGTCACGATCTGCGCCAGCCGGTGCACGCGCTCACGCTGTTCGTGGCAGCGCTGCGGCCGCGCGTCGACGATGCCGAAGCGCGTCGTCTGCTGGATCACATCGACAGTTCTGTGCAGGCGATGGGAAGTCTCTTCAACGGCCTGCTCGATATCTCGCGCCTCGATGCCGGGGTCGTCGATGTGCATCCGCAGACATTCGCCATGCAGCCGATGCTGGAGCGCATCTGCCGGGATTACGCCGCGGATGCAGCTGCCAAGAGAATCGAGCTCACGCTGCGCGCCACCTGCGCCGCCGTGTACAGCGACCCCTTGCTGGTGGAGCGCGTGGTGCGCAATGTGGTGGCCAACGCCATCGCGTATACCGACAAGGGACGTGTGCTGGTCGCTTGCCGCCGGCGGGGGAAGACGCTGCGTGTCCAGGTCTGGGACACGGGCCGCGGCATTCCCGAGAGCGAGCATGCGCGCGTCTTCACGGAGTTCTACCAGGTCGCGAATCCCGAACGGGACCGGAGCAAAGGCGTGGGCCTCGGTCTTGCCATCGTCAAGCGGCTCACTGCGTTGTTAGGCCATCCGCTGTCGCTGCGGTCGCGCCCCGAGCGCGGCTCGGTGTTCACGCTCGATCTGCCCTTCTCCGACGCCGCGGTGAGCGCCGCCAATCTCGACACCGAAGAGAGCGGCGACACTGTCGCCTCGGGCCTCATTCTCGTGGTCGACGATGAAGCCACGATCCAGATGGCGATGAAGAGCCTGCTGGAAGGCTGGGGTTTCAAAGCGATCGTGGCAGGATCCTGCGATGAGATCTTGCCGCTGCTGGCCAATTGCCCGGACCGGCCGGGGTTGATCGTCTGCGACTACCGGCTGCGCGCGCATGAAGACGGCATTCGCGTCATCGAGCGGCTGCGTGCCGAATACAACGATGATGAGATTCCCGGCATGCTGATCACCGGCGATACGGCGCCGGATCGTTTACGCGAAGCCCAGGAAAGCGGATTGCTGCTGCTGCACAAGCCTGTGGCGAACAGTCGACTGCGCGCCGCTATAACCCATCTCGTGGCGCATCGGGCGCCTCGTGCAGAAACTTCGCAGCCTGCGTCCGGTTGACGACGTTCAGCGTCTTGAAGATCGCGGCGATGTGCACCTTCACCGTTTTTTCGGCGATGCCGAGATTGGCGCTGATCTCTTTGTTGCTGAGTCCATCTCGCAGGTATTTCAAAACGTCCACCTGACGATCGGTGAGCTGCGACAGCGACCGCGGCGCGCCATGCGCCGCGTTGTCAGCGGCGCGCGTCGCCGCCGAGACCAACAGCGGCGGCACATAGATGTTTCCCGAGAGCACCAGAGTCAACGCTGAAACCACCGTCTGTGCCGTGGCGGATTTCGGGATGTAGCCGGATGCCCCCGCGTTGAGTACGCGCCGCACATCGGCCGGGCTTTCCGAGCTGGAGAGCACGATCACCGGAAGGTCAGGATGACGCCGCGCGAATTCACGGATTGCCGGTTCCCCGCAGAGGCCCGGCATCACCAGGTCCATGAACACGGCGTCGATGATTTGTTCGTCGACCACCTGCAACGCCTCTTCTGCCGAGGCGGCCTGCACCACGATGGTGTCGGCCGACGCCTGGCGCAGCAACGCCGCGAGGCCGTCACGAAACAGGGGATGGTCATCGACGATGAGCAGTTTCACGCGACCCATCTTAAAGAAAGCCGCTGTTTGCTAGCCATACTTACAGCATCACCTTTTCCATACTGCGAATTGCATACGGCAAAGGGCTTAAGCCCTGTACCTAAGCCCTCTGGGCAGTTGTCGCCGGGCCCGGCCGCCGGTTCAATGCGAACTCTCTGGGAGGAGACGCAAATCGCATGGCCGAGGGATCCGGTCCGTCAGCACACAATCTCTTTGCACCGTGGGTATTTGCCCGAATTCCGTCCGGCTGGACCGGACGTGGGCTTTGCAGTACGTTGCGCCCGCAATCCGCGACCCCCGGAGGGGTGGCAGAGCGGTTGAATGCACCAGTCTTGAAAACTGGCGTCCCTTCACGGGGACCGTGGGTTCGAATCCCACCCCCTCCGCCAAGTCCTTTTCCCCCCGTTTCTTCTCAAGCCGCGCGCGTCGCCGACGCCTGCGGCTTTTATCATTTGGGAGTCCGCCGTTGAAAGCACGTACCTCGAAGAGTCGTTTCACCCGTTCCGCCATCGCGCTTGCGGTGGCCGCGGTTCTGCAATCGGCTCCGGCTATCGCGCAAGTGGTGGGAGGGACGATCACCAACCCCGAGACAGGCGACCCCGAAACGATCACCGAGGTATTGCAGGACCCGGCGTACTCGGTGCGCACGCTGGAAGGCAACATCATCTGGGTGGGGCCGACCACGGTCGGTGACACTTTCACGCTGACCTACCGTGCCGCGGTACCGGCGCAAAACGGCGCGCCCGCCATTCCGGAGCGCCTGGCTGGCACCTACCGCGTCTCGGCGCAAACCCTCAACGCGGCCAACCGCGTCATCGGCGTCAGCTACCAGCCCGACATCGCCAGTCCACCGGCCGCGGTCAGCTTCGACGTGGTCACCTACATTGGTGACGCGGGACAGCCTGGCGAACAGGGCGACGACGAAGGCACCGTCGATCCGCCACCCATCGGCAACGGCAGCGACGAAAACCAGTGGTTAGACCGGCAGCACGGTCGCTACGGCGACAATGGCTCCGACGGCTGGGGCGTCGATATCTGCATCATCAGTTGCTGGACGATCGGCGACGACGCGGATTCGGGCGGCCCGGGCTCACAGGGTCCGACGCTTTCGTACTCCATCAACACGGCGCCGATCTCGATGGAGAGCGACAACCAGCATGGCGTCTGGGTGTCCTCGCGCGGCGGTGACGGCGGTCAGGGTGGTGACGCCTACGGCATCATGAGCGCGGCGCGCGGAGGCACGGCCGGACGCGGCGGCACGGTCAACATCATCGTGAATACCGATGTCACCACGACGGGACACGATTCCTACGGCATCTTCGCGCAGAGCCGGGCCGGCGCGGCCGGCGATGGCGGCAGTGGTTACGGCATCAGTTCACCGGGCTCGGGCGGCGCGCCGGCCGAAGGCGGCATCGCCGCCGCCACTAACAACGCGGACGTCGAAACCTGGGGTGAAGGATCGGTTGGCCTCTACGTGCAGAGTCTCGGTGGCGGTGGCGGCAGCAGTGGCGACAGCTATGGACTGGTCGGCCTGCCCGGCAGCGGCAGCGAAGGTGGCAATGGCGGCACCTCGACGGCCATCAACCATGGCGCCGTCGAGACGCACGGCGAGAATGCGCACGGGATCTTCGCGCAGAGTGTGGGTGGCCGCGGCGGTGATGCCGGCACGTCGGGCGGGCTCGCGGGGCTCGCGGGCAACGGCGCCAGCGGCGGCAATGGCGGCGCCGTTTCAGTCACTAACGACGGCAGAGTGCTCACTCACAACAATTACGCGCACGGCATCGTGGCGCAGTCGTTAGGCGGTGGCGGCGGCAACGGCGGCGACTCCGCGGGTATCGGCGCCATCGGCGGCGGCGGCTCGAGCGGTGGCCGAGGCGGCACGGTCTACGTCAACAACGACTGGCTGAGCGCACTGACGTTCGGCCACATCGAAACGCTGGGCGACACGGCGCACGGCATTCTCGCTGAGTCGATCGGCGGTGGCGGTGGCAACGGCGGCAGTTCCGGCGGATTCGTCGGCATCGGCGGAACAGGCACGGGCGGCGGCGCCGGCGATCAGGTGCAGGTGTACAACGACGGCAGCATCATCACGCGCGGCCGTTACTCGAGCGGCATCCTCGCGCACAGCATCGGCGGTGGCGGTGGCTCGGGTGGCAATGGCGATGGCCTGGTCGGCATCGGCGGCGACAGCGTCGTTGCGGGACCGCCTAGCAACGGCGGCGAGGTGATCGTCGAGAATCAGATTCACGGCACGATCCACACCTTCGGGCGCGATGCCAATGGCATTCACGCGCAGAGCATCGGTGGGGGCGGCGGCGCCGGAGCGGGCGCCGGCGGCATCGGCGCCATCGGCGGCCGCGGCGCGAGCGGTGGTGATGGCACGCGCGTGCGCGTCACGAACGACGGCCAGATAATCACCGAAGATCGCGATTCGCGCGGCATCGTCGCGCAATCCATCGGTGGTGGTGGCGGCTCGGCCAGCAATTCCGGCGGCGCGGTTGAAATCGGCGGCCAGGGCGGTGGCGGCGGCAATGGCGGATTCGTCGAGGTCTACAACCACAATCTCATTCAGACCGCGGGCATCGGCAGCGATGGCGTCTTCGCGCAGAGCATCGGTGGTGGCGGTGGCAATGGCGCGAGCTCCGACGGCCCGGTGGCCATCGGTGGCAGCGGCAGCGGTGGTGGCAATGGCGGCGCGGTGCGCGTCGACAACACCGGCACGATTGCGACGCTCGGCACGCGCGCGCGCGGCGTCATGGCCGAAAGCATCGGCGGTGGCGGCGGCAGCGGTGGCGACGGCGACGGCCTCGTGTCGGTCGGCGGTTCCGGCGGACCCGGCGGCGCTTCGGCAACTCCCGACATCGGCGGGCGCGTCGACCTCAACAACGCAGGTCTCATCACCACGCGCGGTAACCAGTCGAGCGCCATCGAGGCGCGCAGCGTCGGCGGCGGCGGTGGCAATGGCGGTTCGACCGGCGGCGTGTTCCTGACGATCGGCGGCCGCGGCGGCGATGGCGGCGCGGGCGGTGAAGTGCATGTCGACAACGACCGCAGCCTGACTACCCAGGGCAACGATTCGCACGGCATCTATGCGCAGTCGATTGGCGGTGGTGGCGGCAACGGTGGCAGCGCCACCTCGCTGTCGTTATTCGCGGGAGTGGCGGTCGGCGGCGACGGCGGCAATGCCAGCAACGGCAACACCGTGACCATCAGCGGCGGTCTCGACAACACGCCCGCGCACCTGCCGCTCGCGGTGGTGCCGGTCATCGAAACGCACGGCGATCGCGCCAAGGGCGTGTTCGCGCAATCGGTCGGCGGTGGTGGGGGCAATGGCGGATTCTCCGTGCAGGCGACCGTCGGCTACGACGCCGGAACGTCGGCGGCCGTGGGCGGCAGCGGCGGGTCTGGTGGTAACGGCGCATTGGTGAGCGTCGACGGGCGCCAGGGAATCATGACTTCCGGCCGCGACGCGGACGGCCTGCTGGCGCAGAGCATCGGCGGCGGCGGCGGCAATGGCGGCTTTGCGATTTCATTCGCCGGCGGCGCGGGTGACATCGGCGCCGGCGCGATCTCGGCGAGCCTCGGCGGTCGCGGTGGCGTGGGCGGCACGGGCGGACACGTCGACGTGCATTCGGGCGGCGACATTCAAACAACCGGCCAGCAGTCCGAAGGACTCATCGCGCAATCCATCGGCGGTGGCGGTGGCACGGGTGGCTTCGCGATTTCCGTGGCGGTCGCGGTGGCCGGCGGCGGCGCGGGCGCGGTTTCGGCGGCCATCGGCGGCGCCGGTGGCGCGGCCGGCAGCGCCGATCGTGTCGACGTCAACTACACGGGCAACATTTCAACGGTCGGCGACGACTCGACCGGCGTGGTCACGCAGTCGGTCGGCGGCGGCGGCGGCAGCGGCGGATACGCGATCTCAGGAGCCCTGAGCGGTGCCGGCGCGGCGGCGGGTTCCGTCGCCGTGGGCGTAGGCGGCAACGGGGGCGGCGCCGGCACGGGCGGCGTGGTCGCGACCACGATCAACGGCAATCTAACTACCTCGGGAGATCGCTCCACCGGCCTGCTGGTCCAGTCGGTCGGTGGCAGCGGCGGCAACGGTGGCTTCAGCGTGGCCGGTTCGATTGCC
>JBDTSV010000063.1:0-5219 GCA_039930985.1 Pseudomonadota bacterium | reverse complement strand
AGTGTTGATGACTTGAGGCATTGAAACGACTCCTGAAAATGTGGGCCGGTTTGCTAGTCGCTTCCCGGCAGGTTGCTCGGAACCTGTATCGGGCTGCCTGCGACGAACTTAAGAGGGTTTGTAGGACCTGAGCGTTTTTGTGAGGCGTTTCAAGGATTTTCTGGAAACCACTAAAGTCGGGTCCGGAGGGGCTTTAGCCCTTCGGCGAAAAAAACCTACAAATAATCGAACAGCGAGAGCTGCGCGATCTTCGTGTAGGCCGCCTGGGCGGCCTGCAGCCCCGCGTATTGCTGGTTGAGTGTGCTGATGGCCACTGCGTAGTCGACATCACGCAGATCCGACAGCAGCTGCTGCAGATCGATGGCTTCCGACTCGCGCGCCGACGTGGCGTTGTCGATGGCGGAAAGCCGCGAACCGACCTCCGAGCGCACCGAGAGCACGCGGGAGAGGCTCTGATCGAGGTCGGCGATATTCGCGCCTATCTGCTGCTGGAACACGGCGCGGTCGCTCGGCAGGCCGGCGCCACCGTCCAGCGTGCCGATGAGATTGTCGAGCACCGAAAAGATGTCGGTGTCCTGCGCGGGCCGGACGCTGAAGCTGTCACCGGTGGCCGGCGCGCCGGTGAGCGTCACGCGCACACCGAGAAAACTGATGCTCTGACCGGAAGCGAAGCCGGTGCCGCTGGTCACCGTCACCGGCGTCGGCAGCGTATCGTCTTCGATGACCCAGTCCGTGGGGCTGGTGAAACGCAGCGTGTAGTTGTCGGCGATCCACGCCGACGGATCGACGACGGTGCCAACGTCCACAGTCGCGCTGCCGGTATTCGCCGGGCCCACCGTCGTACGGAACGTGCCGTTCGCCTGCGTGATGTTCATGAAGACTTCGGTACCGGGGTGCCCATCGGCGATCGCCTGGCTGCCGCTCACGCGAATGAAGCGCGTGGTTTGATCGCCGACGTAGTTGACGCCGGTGGTGCCGGCGGCAAACGGCTTCGTGCCCGTCGAGGTTCCCGCGAACAGATATTCGCCGTTGCCGTCGTCGCGGTTCGAAATGTCGATGAGCTCGCCGCGAAGCTGTTTGAGCTCGGTCACGAGCATGTCGCGTTCGGCCTGCCCCAGCGTGGAATTGGCGCCTTGCAGCGCCAGATCGCGCGACTTCTGCAGCAGCTGCGTGACGTCGGTCAGCGACTGCTCCTCGTAGTTGAGCCGGCTCTCGATGATGTTGGAATTGCGCTCGAACTGCGCGTTGTCGGCCACCGTGCGATCGAGCGCCGCGGCGCGCGTGGCCGCGATCGGATCTTCGGAAGCGGTCTGGAACCGCTTGCCGCTGGTCACCTGAGTCTGGGTGCGCGCCAGCCGCGTCTGCTGATCGAGGATCGCGTCGATGCTGGTGCGATGAATGGCGGCGGTAGAGAGGCGCACGTTATCTCCGGACTGCGTTCAACAACGAATCGAACAGGGTGCTCGAGATGGCGATGACTTGCGCCGCAGCCTGATAGGCCTGCTGGTAACGCAGCATCGCGGCGGCTTCCTCGTCCAGGTTCACGCCGGACACGCTGTCGCGCGCCGCGAGATCGTCCTCGTTCACGACCGCTTCGGCGTCGCGGTTCACCTGCGCGGTGCGCGTCTGCAGGCCCACGTCCGCAGTCAGGCGCGCCACGGCGCTGGCCACCGAGGTGGTGCCGCCGTCGAGAACACCGGCGCCCAAGCCGTCGCCGAGCGCGATGGCGTTGCGGTTGTCGCCGGTGGCGCCCGCATTGCTGCGAATCGTGAAGGTGTCTCCGGTCGCGGGGGCGCCGCCGATCTGCACGCGCCAACCGTTGACGTCGATGTTGCCGCCCGGCGTGTAGGTTTGTGCCGGACCGCCGCTGACGCTGTACTGCGTCGCGGAAGTGAAGACTATGTTCGCTGTGGTGAGCAGCTGCGCGTTGGTCGCGTTGAGCACTTCGCCCGTGCTGATCGTGCCATTGCCGGCATTGCTGGTCGCCGCCGAGGCGCGGATCGGCGCGGCCGCGGCGACACGCGACGGATCGGTGATGGCGACCTTGAAGCCGACGGCGGCGTCGCGCGTGGGATGAATGATGAACTGGTCGCCGGTCGCGGCTCCCGCACCCGCGACGATCGACAGGCCGTCGGCGAGGATGGGATCGAGCGCCGTGCCGGTGCCGGTGAACGTGACGGCGGCGCCCGTGTCCTGGCGACGCAGCGTGTAGCCGGTGCCGGTGCGCGCCAGCACGTAGTCCGTGCCGGTGATCGCCGCGACGTTGGTGCGCGTCGCGCTGACCACGGCGGTGCCGGTGTTGGTGGTGACGTCGGTGACGCCGACGCCGCCGACGCTGAAGAAATCGCCGCCAAGCGCGCCGGTCAGGTCCATGCCCTCGCGGTGCTGGGCATTGACCTGGCTCGCGATGGCCAGGCTGATGCGGCCAAGCTCGTTACGCGCCGGCTCCAGCATTTCGCGGCGCCAGTCGAGCAATCCGCCGAGCGTGCCCCCGGAGACGCCCCGTGAAATATCGACCGTTCCCGAGGATGTGAGCAGTGCGAACTGTGTGCGCTCCGGATCGAACGGATCGGTGACCGTGGTGATTTCCGAGGCAGTGACGCCCAGCACCAGCGGCTGGCCGTTGCCGATGAATACGTTGATCGAATCGCCCTCGTTCACCGTGGTGACGCTGACTTTTCCGGAGATCTGATCGATGAGGCGATCTCGCTGATCGAGCAGATCGTTGGGTGCGTGACCGGTGTTTTGCGCAGCGACGGTGATTTCACCGTTGAGCCGCGCGATGCCTTGAGCCAACAAGGTTACTTCGCTGGCCTCGCCGGCGAAACGCGTGTCGATGTCGGCCGACATTTCGCGCAGGCGCCCGTCGTAGGCAACAATACGCTGCGCCAGTGCGCGTCCTTCGGAGAGCAGCACCTGCCGTGCCGGGATCGAGCCCGGCGTGCTCGAAACTTCGCTGAGCGCGTCGGTATAGCCCTGCAATGAAGCGGAAAGTCCGTTGGTCGTGTCGCCCAACATGTTGTCGAGGCGCGCGGCCTGCGTTGCGAATGCGTCGAGACGCGCGAGATTGCCGCTGCTGCTGCGGCTCTGCGCGGTCAGGAACTGGTCGTAAATCCGGCGAACCTCGCTGACATTCACGCCATTGCCAATCCAATTCGAGCCAACCACCGAAGGTCGGCGCGTGTCGAACTGCACGTCCTGCCGGCTGTATCCCGGCGTGGCGACGTTCGCAATGTTGTGCGCGGTCGTGTCCAGCGCGCGCTGCAATGCGCGCAGACTGGATAAGCCGGTTCCCAACATGTCAGGCATGACTTTTCCTTATGACTCGTGCGGAGTTATCGGCTCCGCGTGAACTGTCTTGAGGAGCGCGGCAACCGGTTGCCGCCCACCTAACTGTTCGGATACTTTCTGCGCTACCGCCACCAGCTTGTTTGCATAATGCGGATCCGTGGCGTAGCCACCCTGCTGGAGCGCGTTCGCGAACGCGCGCACGTCGGCGCCGGTGTTAAGTGCCGCCGCATAACGCGGGTTATCTCGTAAGAGACTGACGTAATCGTTCACGCTGTCTTGCGCGGACCCATAGGCGCGGAAGCGCGCCACGGCCTCGCTCGCGACATCGGCCTGGTATTCGGTGGTGCCGGAAGTGACTGACTTGCCCTGCCAGCCCGGTCCGGCTTTGACGCCGAACAGATTGTTGCTGGATCCGGTGGCGTCCGCGGGCTGCGATGTACCCCAGCCGGTTTCGAGCGCCGCCTGCGCGATGATGGCGTGCGGATCGACGCCGAGCTCGCGGCCGGCGGCTTGCGCCTGCGGCAGCATCTTCTCGATGAACTGCTGCTTGGCCTGATCACTCACGGGGAAAGACTTGTCGAGGCCGGGTGCGGTGAGTTCGTCCGTGCCAGCGCCGTTGACCGCGCCGTGGCTGAGCTGCTTGATCAGCATGTCGGCAAGGCCGATGCCCTTGCCCTGCGACATCTCGACCGCGAGCTGATCGTCCATCATGCCCTGGTACATGTCGCCCTGGTCGCTGCCGAACATCGGGTCGCCGAAGCTCGCCGCGCGCATGCTGTCGAGCATCATCTTCGTGAAGATGCTCTCGAACTGGCGTGCGACTTCACGAAGCGCGGCCGGATCGTCGGCCCGCGCATCGCGACGCAAGGCGGCGAGCTGGCGAAAATCGTTGGCATTGACCTTCGTCTGCGCGCGCACGCCCGCATTTTGCGGGTCGACGGTGAGCTTGGAGCCAATGTCGTTCAAGACGGGCCTAGATGACGATGAGCTCGGCTCGAAGAGCGCCGGACGCTTTGAGTGCTTCGAGGATCGCCACCAGCTCGCCGGGCGCGGCGCCCACCTGGTTCACGGCGCGCACGATGTCATTGAGATCGACACCGGCGTCGAATACGAACATGCGCGCCGCCGGCTGCGAAACCGAAATCGAGCTCTGCGGAACGACCACGGTCTGGCCCTGACCGAATTCATTGGGCTGGCTCACCGTCGCGCGTTCGGTGATGGTCACGGTCAGCGATCCATGCGATACCGCCGCCGGCATGACCCGCACGTGCGAGCCGATGACCACGGTGCCGGTGCGCGAGTTGACGATGACCCGCGCCGGCGCATCGCCCGGCTCGATCTCGATGGCCTCGAGCGTGGCGAGGTACGCGGTGCGCTGACTGGCATCAGCGGGTGCGGCCACCTTCACCGACACACCGTCGACGGACTGCGCGGTGCCTTCGCCCAGCAACTTGTTGATGCCCTCGGTCAGGCGCGCGGAGGTCGTGAAATCCGGTACATGCAGATTGAGCATGACGAAAGGTTCGGTGGTGAAGCCATTCGGCACTTCGCGTTCGACCGTGGCGCCATTCGGTACTCTGCCTGCCGACGGCACGTTGACGGCGATGCTCGATCCGTCCTTACCCTGCACGCCAAAGCCGCCGACGATCAAACTGCCCTGCGCGATGGCATAAACCTGGCCATCGGCGCCGATCAGCGGCGTCATGATCAAACTACCGCCGCGCAGCGATCCCGCGTTGCCGATCGAGGAGACCGTGACGTCGATGGTCTGACCGGTCTTGGTGAACGGCGGCAGCTCGGCGTGCACGGTGACCGCGGCCACGTTCTTGAGCTGCGGGTTGGTATTCGCCGGGATGGTGATCCCGTAGCGAATCAGCATGTTCTTGATGCTCTGGATGGTGAACGGCGCCTGGCTGGTCTGGTCGCCG
>JBDTSV010000062.1:0-36448 GCA_039930985.1 Pseudomonadota bacterium | reverse complement strand
AGATGAAGAAGAACCTGGCCTGGCTGTCGCACGAAGAAACGCTGGCCGTGGCGCGTGACCTCAAGGTGTCGCCGGCAGAAGTGACCGAGATGGAAAAGCGCCTCGCGGCGCGCGACCTCTCGTTCGACCCGGTGCCGGACTCCGGCAGTGAAGACGGTGACGAGACCTACTCGCCCGCCGCCTATCTACCCGCGCCGGATGCCGATCCCGCGGCGCAGATCGAAAACGCCCAATGGGAAGACACCACGGGCGATCGACTGCAGGTGGCGATGAAGACCCTGGACCCGCGCGCTCGCGACATTCTCGTGAATCGCTGGACCGGGGATGCGAGCGCGACGCTGCACGATCTCGCGGAGAAGTACGGCGTGTCGGCCGAACGAATCCGGCAGATCGAAGCGAATGCGATCAAGAAATTGCGAGGTTTGATGGTTGAGGCGGCGTAAGCGGACCGGCTTGCGACCTCAAACTGGCTGACACTCGAGCCCCGGCCTTGAAACCGGGGCTTTTTCTTTTTCAAAGATAAGTTTTTGTGTTGTCGGGGCTACCAGCCTCATGGATAAATTCTCAGGTCATGACGAAAACAGCACTCAATCCGCAGGGCGCGCAGATGGCGGATGAATCCATGATTCGTACGCTCGCCGCACAAATCGAAGCCATCTGGCCGCAGGAAAAATCCCTGCTCAATTTCTATCGGCTGCCGCGCAATGCACGGGTCCTGGATGTCGGCTCCGGTACCGGGGAATTCAGCGCGCGCGTGGCTGCGATGCTGCCCGAATCGCAGGTTCTGGGAATCGAGTTGTTGGATGCGTCGGTGAACCATGCGCGAAAGCTGCATGCGGCGCTGGCGCCGCGCCTGCAATTTGCAGCCGGCGAGGCCTTTAATCTCGTACAGGACGACAACAGTTTCGATCTCGTGGCCAACCGCCACATGATCCAGTCAGTCCCGCATGTGGACCGAATCCTCGCGGAACTGGTGCGCGTCACCAAACCGGGTGGCCACGTGCATGTGCTCGCCGAGGATTACTCGATGCTGCATATGATGTCGGGGCCGCTCGACCCGGACATTTTCTGGCGCAAGGGACCGGTCGAATTCTCGATGCGCACCAACACGGATTCACGCATCGGTCGCCGAACGTGGACGCTGATGCGTGCCGCCGGGCTCATCGACGTGCGCGTCGATTACGTCGTCGTCGACACGCTACGCGTTCCTCGCCGTGTCTTCGCCGACATCATCACGGCCTGGCGCGATGGCTATGTCGAGGCGCTGGCGACACCGGAATTTCCTGCGACGCTCGTACGCCAACACTTCAACGAAATCATCGCCAGCATATTGAATCCGGATCACTATGCCGTTTGGCACCTCCCGATTGTTTCAGGCGTGAAACCAAAGGCGCCCTGACGCCGAACCCGCAGCAATGAAAAAGGGGCGGCGGACCGTGAGTCCGCCGCCCCTGCTTCTGGCTTCTACCGAAGGATCAGCCTTCAGTTATCGGCTGGAGCTTGAGCTCCACGCGACGGTTCTGCTGCTTGCCCTGCGGCGTTGAATTGCTGGCAATCGGGCGCTCTTCGCCGGCGCCGATGGTGACGACACGCTGGCTGTTCACACCATGCGACTGCAGATAGCCGCCCACCGAGTTGGCGCGTTGCTGCGACAGGCTCTGGTTGTACGCGTTGTCGCCGTCGCTATCCGTGTGACCTTCGACGTCGATCAGCGTCTTGTCGAATTCCTTGAGCACGAGCGCGACCGAATCGAGCACCTGGAAGAAGCCCGCGTTTAGGTCCGCGCTCGCGGTCTTGAAAGTGATGTTGCCGGGCATGTTGAGAATGAGGTCGTCACCGTTGCGCGTGACGGACACCCCGGTGCCCTGCAGCTGCGCGCGCAGCTTGGCTTCCTGACGGTCCATGTAAGCACCAACGCCGGCACCCGCGAGGGCGCCCACGCCAGCGCCGATCAGTGCGCGCTTGCGTCGATCCTTGGAATTGTCACCGGTGGCCGCGCCGAGAACGGCACCTGCAATCGCACCGATACCGGCACCCTTGGTCGTCTTGTTCACCTTCTTGTCGCCCGTGTAGGCGTCGGTGGTCTGACAACCGGCAATCGTGATGGCGGCTGCCAAGGCTAACAATGTGCTGCGGACCATGATCGATGTTTTCATGCAGTTCTCCTTACGGCGGGCAAACATAGCGGCGTGCATCTGAACGCCGAATGAACCCATTTTCTGTGCGCTAGTTCTCAGTCGACGGCAACGGACGAAGCCGGCGGCGTGGTCGCACGCTTGTACCCTCGCGGCCGGATCGCAACCGTGTTGCGTATGACCGTGCAACGCACACCGTCCTTGCGGACGTAGCCGTATTCAAATGTCGGCGTGGCGCGACCCTCGCTTTCGAGCTGCATCCTAATGTCTTTCTCCTGTTCCGGCGTAAGCGCAAACCTCATCTCGAGGTCGGAGTTCCCGCCGTGATCGAAGGAAATCGCCATTGCGCGTGTCCACACGGAGAAACCCGGGAAAACCCGCGCACACGCCAGCGCAGCAATGGGATCGGCCAGCGCCGCCTGGTAGCCGCCAAACATCACGCCACCTGGATTGCGCGAACGCGCATTCAATGGCAGCAGGATGCGCACGGTGCGCCAGTTTTCCGTGATCTCGAGCACCTTGATGCGCATGGGCACAAAAGGCGGGTACAGCTCTAACAGGCGCGCATCGGGAAGGATCCCGCTGCCGGCCACGAACTTCATCAAGCGCTGCATCAGCGGCATGTCGGGATCCTTGTTTGCCCGCATTCTTGCAGAGCCCATTCTTGCGAAGAAGGGGATGCGGGCGTAGCTTTCCGGGCCATGCGCACGGTGGAGCAATGGTTTGGGGAATATGGCGAAAGTCATAGCAACCCTGGCAACGAACTGCTGCACATCATCTGCGTGCCGCCCATCGTCATGACAGTCATCGGCTTTCTCTGGTCGATCCCGGTGCCGGCTGCGTTCGCCGAAACTTCCCCGTGGCTCAACTGGGCGACCATCGTCATCGCGCTCGCCATCGTCTACTACTTCACGCTGTCCATCACGCTCGGCATTGGCGCCGCCATCGGCCTGGGAATTCTCGCCGTCATAGTGAGCTGGCTGGACACCCTCGCCTGGCCTCTGTGGCTCACCTGCCTCGTCATTTTCGCGATCGGCTGGATTGGCCAGTTCATCGGCCATGCGATCGAGGGCAAGCGGCCGTCGTTCTTCAAGGACCTGCAGTTCCTGCTGATCGGCCCGTTGTGGCTGCTCGGACATCTGTATCGCCGGCTGGGCATCGCTTACTGATTTTCGGCCGCGCACAGTTATCATCGCGCGATGCTGAATCCCTTCGATCTATACGACGTCCGCGGCCTGCTCACCGACGATGAGCGCATGGTGCAGGACACCGTCGGCCGTTTCGTCGACGAGAAAGTGCTGCCCATCATCCAGGAGTGCTTCGAGAAGCATCATTTTCCCGGCGAACTCGTCGCCGAGATCGCCGAGCTCGGGTTGTTAGGCTCGTCGATCCAGGGCTACGACTGCGCCGGGCTCAACGCCGTGAGCTACGGGCTGATTTGCCAGGAGCTCGAACGCGGCGATTCGGGCATTCGCAGTTTCGTGTCCGTGCAAAGTTCGCTGTGCATGTATCCCATCTATGCATTCGGCAGTGAAGAGCAGAAACAGCGGTGGCTGCCCGACATGGCACGCGGCCGCAAGATCGGCTGCTTTGGCCTGACAGAGCCGCATGGCGGCTCCGACCCGTCGAACATGAAGACCCATGCAAAGAAGAAGGGCGGCGACTGGGTCATCAACGGCGCGAAAATGTGGATCACCAACGGCGCCATCGCCGACCTGTGCATTTGCTGGGCCCTGACGGACGACGGCATCCGCGGCTTCATCGTCGAAAAGGGCATGAAGGGTTTCGCGGCTCCGGAGATCGAACGCAAGTTTTCCCTGCGCGCCTCGGTCACTTCGGCGCTGTTCTTCGACAATGTCGTCGTCCCCGAAGCAAATCTGTTGCCCGCCGTGAAGGGATTGAAGGGACCGTTGTCGTGCCTTACGCAGGCGCGCTACGGAATTACCTGGGGTGTCATCGGTGCCGCGCAGGCCTGTCTCGCGCAGGTTCTCGAATACACCAAGACGCGCGAAATGTTTGGCAAACCGCTGGCAGCCACACAGGCGATCCAGCTTCGGCTCGCCGAGATGGCCCGCAACATCACTACCGCCCAGCTGCTTTCGCATCAACTCGGCCGGCTCAAGGATCTGGGTGCCATGCAACCGGCGCAGGTGTCGTTGGCCAAGTGGAACAACTGCCGCATCGCGCTCGATATCGCGCGCGATTGCCGCGACATGCTGGGGGGCGCGGGCATCAGCGCGGAATTCGTGCCTATTCGTCACGCCCTCAACCTGGAGAGCGTGATTACCTACGAAGGCACCGAAACCATCCACCAACTCACCATTGGCCGGGAACTGACCGGCATCAGCGCGTTCTAGTTAGCCGGCACGAAGAACGGTACGCGCGTTGCCTGGAATATCGGCAGTGATTCGCACCGTGCGGCGAGCAACGCCAGTGATTGAAACATGACCTCGTCTTCGGCAATTCGCAGCGTGTCGTTGAGAAAGGTGAATACGCAGACGGCGGTGATGTCGGCCTGGGTCATGCGCTTGCCGACCAGCCACTGCGCCACGCCGCGCTCCCCCAGATAGCGATCGATCGCTGCCAGTGACGAGCTCATCTGCAAGCGGCAGCGGTCGACCCAGGGCTGGTGTCGCTTGGCCTCCGGCCGGAATACGCGCTCGTAGACCTGCAGCACACCTTTTTCCGCTGCTCCGGTCGCCATGGCCATGAGGTTCAGCGCCCGGCGTCGCTCGATGCCGGCGGGCGGCAGCAGCGCTCGCTCGGGGCCGGCGAGCTCGTCGAGGTAGTCGAGGATCGCCCCGGATTCCATGAGGCGCTCGCCGTCGTCGGTTACGAGCGTCGGAACGCGGCCGAGCGGATTGTAATTGCGGATTCGATCGAAGTCCTTGCCCACCGACCAGTTGCCGTGCTCGAACGGCAGATCTAACAACTTCATGGTGATGGCAACACGGCGCACGAACGGTGAATCGAACATTCCTATCAACAACATCAAGCCTGCCCTCGGTAATACAACCAGTAAATGACCCCGGCCGCGACCACGACGTCGACGATCAGGAACCAGAAGAAGAACTTGCGCCGCGCGGCCCGCTGCTGGGTCTCGATCTGCACGCGCAGCATCGGATCCCGCGCGATATGCGCCGCGACACGGCCCTTGGCGTCCGTGAGCCTCAGTAATTCGGCCTGGCGTACGGCCTGGATGGCTTCAATGACCTTGCCTTCAGTAAGCAACGTGGCGGCTTCGAGCGGCAGCGGCTTGAACCTGGGGTCGGCTCTCATGTCGAGAGTCGCCCGCGCGAACCCGGTTGGTCGCGGTCGCGCGTTAGCCCATCAGGATGGTCATCTTGAAGGTGATGCATGTCAGATGAATCTCTTGCCGAGCCCCAGCTCAATGCCACGCCGTTGATCGATGTGATGCTCGTGCTGCTGGTGATATTGATCATCACACTACCGATCGCGACGCACAGCGTGAAACTCAATTTGCCACAGGGTCCCGACCGGAAGCCACCGCCGATGATTCGCGTCGAGATCTATTCTGGCGGGGAAATGTACTGGAACGACGAATACGTGGGTTCGGTCACCGAGATGGTGCCACGGCTGGCAGCACTGGGCCGTCAATCCGACGCGCCTGTCCTGCGGGTGGTGCCCGACAAACGGGCACCTTATGAACGAGTCGCGCAGGTGCTGGCCGCGGCTCAACGCTCGCACGTTCGGCTGCTCAGCGTCGCGCCCATCGCCGACTGACTCGGCCGATTGTCAGAAGCCGCGCTCGGCACACATCGAAGCCTCGGCGACCCAGCAGAACAGCAACATGCCGATCGCGAACCAGGACCAGAACGACGATGGCTCGTCGCTGGACTCGTCGGACACCACGTCGCGGCGCAACGGTTCGCGTCTTTCCGGTTTCTGCTCCATGAAATAGTCGGGAACGGCACTCACAGTGGCAACCAATGCGTCGCCGTTTCGCGCCGATGCAGATAGACAAACCGGGCGCGCGCGAGGCGCACGGCAAAGTCGTTGCTGTGGGTGCCGACCCGCTCGAGAAACCGGCGCCACCGCTCACCGGGCAGCGGGCCGAATTGCCCGGCGGCATATGTGGAATTGCGTGAATTGCGGTCGATCATGGCGGCGTCCTCTGTTCTAGCCTCCACTGCATTTCGCGCTCGCCAAGCGCCCGGACCGTGATGCGTTGATGGCGGGCTGACGACCGAAAGTGACCAAATGTGGCCATGCCACCGGGCGTAAGGCCGGTCGCTTACACTTCGCGTTCCATGAAGAAGGTCCCATGAAGAAAACCATCGCCATCGTCGAGGACGAGCGCGCCATTCGCGACAACTACGCCGCGGCGTTCTCGCGTGAGGGTTATGCGGTACGGGGATATCCGAATCGCCGCGATGCCATGGCCGCCTTTACGGCGCGCCTGCCCGACCTCGCCGTCATCGATATCTCGCTCGAGGACGAACCCGAGGGCGGCTTCGAATTGTGCCGCGAGCTGCGCGGCCTCTCGCCCGAGCTGCCGATCATTTTCCTCACCGCCCGCGACAGCGAGCTCGATGCAGTCTCCGGCCTGCGGCTCGGAGCCGATGATTTCCTGACCAAGGATCTGTCGCTCGCGCACCTGATCGCGCGCGTGAACGCCTTGTTCCGCCGTGTCGACGCGCTGCGGCGGCCCACCGAAGAAAAGCAGGTGATTCGCCGCGGGGCTCTCTCGCTCGACAGCGAACGCATGTCGGTCGAATGGAATGGCCAGGTCGTACTGTTGTCGTTGACCGAGTTCTGGATCGTCTACGCGCTCACCAAACATCCCGGCCACGTCAAGAATCGCCAGCAGCTCATGGACGCCGCCAACGTGGTGCTCGACGACAACACCATCACCTCGCACATCAAGCGCATTCGCCGGAAATTCCAGGTGGTCGACGAGAAATTCGACGCCGTGCACACCGTGTACGGCATGGGCTATCGCTGGGTCGAATGACCGCATGGGCCGCCTCTCCGACCTGATCAGGATCGGACCCATCTCCGGGTTCAGGCTTCGCACCAAACTACTGCTGCTGGCACTCACCACGCTCGCACTGCCATGGGCCGGCTGCCAGTACGCGCGCGAAATGGAAACCGTGCTGCGCGAGAGCGAGCAGCAGTCATTGCTAGCGGTCACCACCACCATTGCCGGCTCGCTCAAAGGCCGCCAGGAATTGCTGTTCCGCAGAGATTCTCTCGAGGCGGTGACCACCGACAACGCACGCGACATCACACCGGTGGTGCTCTCGGGCGCGCCGCTCATCGACGGCCGCGCGGAGGAATGGGATACGGATTCACGCAACCTGGTGCGCGTCGCCGGGCGCGGCGGCGACGGCCTGCGGCTGCTGGCCGCCACGCATGAGCGCTGGTTGTACCTGGCATTGCTGGTGCGCGATGACAAGGTGGTCTACGACGCTGCGCTGCTCAATCCGCTCGATTCCAGCACCATCGGCGATCGCATCTGGCTGGCGTTCGACGACAAGCGCGGCGGCCAGCAGCAACTTTTTTTCGGCAGTACCGGTCCGGGCACGCTGCGCGCACGGCGCATCGAGACCCGCGAGTACGGCCGCGAGGAAGCCGTCGAAGAGCCGCGCATCGAATCAGTGTGGCAACGATCGCGCGATGGCTATGTCGTGGAAATCGGGATTCCGCTGACGATGGTCGGGCAGCACATCGGCGTGCTCATCGACGACCGCGACCGGCGCGGTGCGGCGCGAAACAGCTACGGCACGCTCGAGGTCGCGGACCTGCGCGCCAGCGGCCGCCTGATCGCCGCGTCGCCTGACCTGAGCGATCACCTGCGCCAGTTCGCGCAGCCCGGCGTCGAGCTCACCGTCGCCTCGTCGACCGGCGCCATCCTCACGCGGCTGGATGCCCCCGCGCTGCCGGGCGACTACACGCGCATGCGCGGTTTTCTGCCGCGCATGTACCGGTTGTTTCTCGACGGCGACGCGATTCCGCGGAGCATTTCGCAGGCGGAACGACAACGGGCAGCGGAAGCGCTCACCGCGCGGGTCGCCAAGGGCAAGCCTGAGACCGCGCTGTTCGCGGGCAGATATGAGAACAGCGTGATCGTGGCCGCGGCGGCCCCTATCTTCTCGGCCGACGGTCAGCACGTGTTCGGCGTGATCCAGCTCGCCCAGACCGCCGACCGCTGGCTCACGCTGCGCGATCGCGCACTCACGCGGCTGCTGAACCTGACGCTGTTCGTCACGTTGTTCGCGGTGGTCGCCGCCTTCTGGTTCGCCGGCCGCATGACGCTGCGCATCTCGCGTCTCGGCGCCGCCAGCGAGACGGCGCTCGGACGCGAGGGCAACCTGTCGCGCGTGCTGCCCGAATCGGAGGCGCGCGATGAGCTCGGCGACCTGTCACGAAGCTTCTCTTCACTTCTCGGGCGTCTCGACGAATACACCGGCTACCTGCGAACGCTCGCCGGCAAGCTGGCACATGAAATCCGCACGCCGCTCACCATAATTCGATCGTCACTCGAGAACCTGGAGTCCGAGCCCGACTCCGACAACGCCAAGGTGTACGTCTCTCGAGCCCGCGAGGGCAGCGAACGGCTCGGCGCCATTCTCACGGCCATGGGGGCCGCCACGCGTGTCGAAGAGGCCATCGCACACACAGAGCGGCAACGATTCGATCTCGCGGCATTGGTGCGAACGGCGGTCGGCGCCTACGGCGGCGCTTTCCCGCAGCGACGCTTTCACTGCGAGGCTCCCGAAGATGCAGTCGAAATGACTGGCGCTCCCGATCTGGTGGTCCAGATGCTCGACAAGCTGGTAGACAATGCCGTGGATTTCAGCGCTGATGGCGCCACGATCTCGGTTGTTCTGCGCGCCGATGCCTCAACCGCGGAGATCTCGGTCGCCAACCCCGGCCCGCTGCTACCCGCCGAAGCCGCGACCCGCCTGTTCGAGTCGCTGTGGCAATCGCGCGCCGAAAGTGACAAACGCCCGCACCTGGGCCTCGGCCTCTACATCGTCCGCCTCATCGCCGAATTTCATGGCGGCACTGCCCAGGCCGCCAACCTCGCGGATAACTCCGGTGCAATGTTTACGGTCCGGCTTGCCCGGTGACGTCCGGAGCGCGCCGCCGAATTCGCGGATCCAGTCACATCCAGCCGACGTAAATTCAGTCGATACAGTTCACACAGATTGCTCTGTCGCGCGATTGAGACATTGTGGCGAGAAGGATTCGGCGTATGATTCCTTCTCACGTAGTCTAGAAACACCGCTAAGTGACTGAATTCAAGGTTATTAGGCGAATTATAAAGTCTACGAAGGTTTCAGGGTTCTGCACTGCATCACTTTTTGATGCGCGGAGAACACAACGGTTCAGTGATACAGAAAAACTCGGGATTTGCTCACGGGCACGGGTTCAGTCGGTAGTTTAGTTATGGCTACTGGCGAGGACGATCAAGGCGTGGATTGACACGCGGGCTTAACTGTTTAGCCGGCGGCCGCAAGGCCACCAACGTCCCAGCCGAAAATTTTTGCAGTCCGTGTAGTCGACTTGTTCGGCTGACAGCGATTACCTAAGTCGACGACGACCACTAACAAGCCCCGCTCTGCGGGGCTTTTTTTGTGCCTGGCAGTCCGGAAAATGGAAATGAGGAATGTCCCCAGTCTCTGCGCCCGGCACCTAGCTAGAATCCGCCGCCATGCGCCTTCTTATCCTCACGATCACTTTGTTAGCGCTGTTCGGGTCGCTCGGCGGCTGCTCGCGTCGCCTTCACGAGAAGGACGTGCTCGAATTCGTCGACCAGGCCGACAACGCAGCGCGCAAGCGTTTCGCACCCGACATCTGCGCATTGCGCGGCAAGGATTTCACGCTGCACGTGACCTTTCACGGCTATCGGCAAAATCTCGCGCCGACCAACGTCGAAATGGACCGCAAGCTCTTCTGCAAGGAGGCCGGCAAATTCTCGCGGTTGTACCAGTACCTGCTGGAGCGCAAGGCCGTCGAGGTCAACTTGGCCGAGGACCGCCGCTCGGCGCGGGTCACATCGAGCTACGTCGAAACACTGCCGTACTACGAACCCGACATGATGCCGCGGACGCCCGATGATTTCCTGGAGTTCCAGGTGGTCGAAACGCGCGACGAATCGGTGATCGGCTTCGAAGGCGGTAGCCTGAAATTCCTGAGCACCGACAGCGAGTCGCACCAGACCCTGGTCCCGAAGACCTCCGTCAGGATTCCCTACCTGTAATGCGCTCGCTTGCCGGACCAGCAATGATGTTAGTGCTGGTGGGTGGTTTCGCCGCCCATCGCTACCTGTCCAGGCACGATGCGCCATCACGGGATTTCACCGAGCTCGAACTCGCCGGTGCCGACGACGATCAGACCGGCTCGTGCTACTCGCTCGGCACGGTGCTCATTGCCAACCGGACCAATGATGGCGGCGCCCGCACCTGGACCAAATCGGACGACGGCGCCTGGACACTGCTCGTCGACGACGTCGTGCAGAGCTACGGCGGGCCGGTGCGCGTGTACCAGAAATTCACGTTCGCAAAATTCGGCGAGCAAGTGCGGCTCGTCTCCGTGGATGGTTCGAAGGGCGCAAACATGACCATCAAATACAACGTCGACGAACTGCTGGGGTCGCCCAATTCGCTGCGCTCGACCCCGGTCGATCGTTGTCTGCAGCCAGGCGCGACGGGCTACCATTTCGTACCGAGACGTTGACCGGCTGAATGTGGCAAGGTTCGCGGCCATGCCAGCACTCCGTTCAGCCGTTTCGACGATCTGCCTGTTCGCGCTCTGCGCGACGGCGCAGGCCCAACAGGTGATTCCACTCTGGGAAAAAGGAGCGCCCGGGTTCGAAGCGCGCCGTAACGAGCCCGAACAGCACAAGGACTGGTGGTACAAGAACATCCACAATCCCTCGCTCACGGTGTTCGCGCCGCCTGCCGGCAAGGCAAGCGGCACGGCGGTTGTCGTCGCGGCGGGCGGTGGACATCGTGAGCTCGTGTTCAATCCGGAAGGCGTCGAGCCCGCGCAATACCTGGCGAGCCTGGGCGTCACCGCATTCGCGCTGAAATACCGGTTGTTTCGCGAACCGGACTCGAAATACACGCTCGACAACACGGCCGAAGACATCCGCCGCGCCATGCGCATCGTGCGCGCACGAGCCGCCGAGTGGCACGTGAATCCGGATCGCATCGGCGTCATGGGCTTTTCCGCTGGCGGCGAAGTCGCGGCGCTCGTGGCCTATCCACCAGTGCCGGGCGACGCGCAAGCCAAAGACGCAATCGAGCGTGTGAGCGCACGCCCCAACTTCGAAATCCTGATTTATCCAGGCCCGTTGGGAATTCCGGAAAAGATTTCTTCCGATGCGCCGCCCCTATTCCTTCTGGGCGCGGCCGACGATGAATTCGTCGCCGACACCCTGTTCGAACTCACGCGCAAATATCACGAGGCTGGCGCGCCGATCGAGACGCACATCTTCGTGCAGGGCAAACACGCCTTCAACATGGGTCAGCGGTCGCCTTACGTGAGCATCCAGCGCTGGCCGCAGCGCCTCGCGGAGTGGCTCGAGGACCGCGGGCTAACCAAGGGTCCATGACTGCATGAACTTCGACAGAACTCCAGGCTCGGTCCTCATTCTCGGCGCCATCCTGCTGCTGAGCGCGCTCGCCTTGTGGGCGGCGCCCGGCATCAAGGAGCGCAACCTGCTGCGGCCCTACTGGCTGCTGCGCAATCGTCAGTACGACACCATCATCACCAGTGGCTTCATCCACGGTGATTTCGGCCACCTGCTGTTCAATTCGCTGACGTTCTACTTCTTCGCGCCGAGCCTGGAACAGCGCATCGGCACGGCGAAGTTCGTCGCGCTCTATTTCATCGGGCTGGTGCTGAGCAGCCTCGGCACGGTCTACAAACAACGCAACAATCCCGACTACGCCGCGCTCGGCGCATCCGGGGCTATTCTCGCGGTATTGTTCGCGTTCATCGTCTACTACCCGAAGCAGATGATCTATCTGTACTTCGCAATTCCAATTCCCGCGGCTTTGTTCGCTTGCGGCTACGTGGCTTACAGCATCTGGGCTTCGAAGCATCGTCGCGACAACATCAACCACGACGCGCATCTCGACGGCGCTCTCACCGGGTTGATCTTTGTCGGCCTCACCGACTTTCCCGCCTGGAGCCGCGCGCTGCACCAGATATTCGGTTGATCAGAACCACGAATAATTGAAGCTGATGGAAATGCGCTCGGCTTCGGTCGGGTTCGGCGCCACTTCGTGACGCAGCCAGCTCTCGAACATCACCACTTTTCCCTGTTCGGCCGGCAAGGTGACCCACACCCGATTCTGGCGCCGCGCGCGCGCCTTGCGCGGTGGTGAAGCCATGAAACGATCGAGCCGCGGATCTTCGAATTTGAGCCCCGAGCAGCCGCGCGGCGTGCGCACGTAATACGTTCCGCTCAACGATGCCAGCGGGTGCAAATGCAGGCCATGCGCGACCTGGCGCGTCATCACGTTCACCCAGCAATCGGTCATCGCCAGCTTGCGTCCGGCGAGATCGAAATCGAGCGTGCGCGCGAACGCTTTCACGTGCGCATCGATTCGCCTCTCCAACGCGGCAAATGTAGGCGACATCCGATGCATGCGCGCCGCCGAGTTGTATGAGGTGTAGCCGCCGGGATAGTTAGTCGCCGACCACTTGATGCCGGCGCTGTCCTCGACGCTGAGCTGGCGGCACTCGCGCAACAGCCGGGCATTCAGGTTGTCGGCTCTCCCGCGCGTTAGACTTTGGGAGTAGATACGGGTGGCAAACAAGCTGATCACGGGCATGCGCTGAGCATAGCGCGCGAATATACTTTGCGTCCCTTCCATCCAAGGACGTATCCCATGAAGAAGACTCTTGCGTTGCTCGGCGCGCTCGCTTTCGCCGCGACCGGCCAAACCCAGGCCAAGGATGCGAATCACAAGCTGGAACGGCAGTGGGAAACCGAAGCCACGCTCAAAGTACCGGAGAGTGTGCGCTTCGATGCCAGGCGCAAGGTGCTGTACGTGTCCAACATCGACGGCCAGTCGTGGGAAGCTGACGGCAAGGGATCCATCGCCAAGGTCGGACTCGACGGCAAGGTCATCGCCGCCGAATGGGTCACCGGGCTCGACTGCCCCAAGGGCCTCGCGCTTTCTGCCGACGGCAAAATTCTGTACGCCGCGGATATCGGCGGCATCGTCGCCATCGACGTCGAATCCGCAAAGATCAAGAACAAGATCGCCATCCCGGAAGGACAACAACTCAACGACCTGGTCAGCGACGGGAAAAAAACGCTGTATGTGTCCGATTCCAAGGGCAAGAAAATCTATGCCGTGAAAGATGGCAAGGTCAGCGTCTATCTGGACGAAACCGTGCTCAAGGGCCCGAACGGCTTGTTAGTTCACCACGGCGCGTTGTACGTGCTCGACAACGACAGCCTGAATCGCGTCGAGCCCGACAAATCTCTGAAGGTGATCGCCAAGGGGATGCCCGGCGGCGTCGACGGCCTGGAGAACGTCCACGGCAATGACTTCCTCGTCTCCGTGTGGAGCGGTGCGGTGTGGTACGTGCACGGCGACGGTTCGACGGAACTGCTGTTCGACGGCAAGGCCGTGCAGACCAGCACCGCCGACATCGGCTGGGATCCGGCTACCAAGACCGTCTACGTTCCCACCTTTTCCAAGAACTCGGTAATCGCGTTCAAAGTCGAGTGACCTGATCCGGCAGGCGCGGCAAGCTCTTGCCGCGCCTGCACTGTGAGCGAATCCACACTCCAGCGCGCTGAACGCCAGGCCCGCATCCCCGGGGCTCAGGAATCCACCCCCCTGCCGACATCTGCTACAGGAGTGGAGCGTTCTGAGGTCGCGCCTTGCGCGTAAAAATGTGATTCGCGATCTTAAAGCGCAGCTGGCTCAGGTCTTTGGTCTTGGCTCCGAGGCCGAGGCTGAATTGCTGGTCGCGAAAATGCGCGCCGGCGAAACGGTTGATACCGCGCTGATGCGCAAGGGGTGCATCGCACTCTTCGACCACCTGGCCGATTCGTGCAATGCGCGCGCAGCGCACGCCACCAGCGATCAGCGCCTGAAGATCGCCCTCGAAGCTTCGAATTTCGGCCTGTGGGAATGGGACCTGACCACTGGCAACCTGTTTCTCGACCACACTTACTTCAGCTTCCTGGGGCTCGAGAAAGAAGACCAGGTCATGCCGATGAAAGATCTCGGCGGCCTCGTGCATCCGGAGGATCTGACCGCGTTCAATGCCGCGACTCGCAAAGTGGCCGACGGCGAGGCGCCATTGCTGCAGGTCCAGCATCGCATGCGCCACGCCGACGGGCGCTGGGTCTGGCTGGAAACCTACGGCAATGTCACGCAACGCGACGCCTGCGGCAAAGCGGTGCGCATGACCGGTACGCACGCCAACATCACCGAGCGCAAACAACTGGAGCGCGCGCTCTCCAACACGCTGCGCGTCATGCACGCGCTGCTCGAGACCCTGCCACTGCCGGTGATCATCCGTGACACGGAATGTCGCGTGACGCTGGTGAACGCGGCGTGGGAAAAGATGTTAGGCATCGCGCGCCAGGACATCATCGGCATGCGGATCGAGTCATATCCGAACTGGGTGGTCTCGGACAATCAACAGGAGTCGGACGACGAAGTCCTGGCCACCAAACGCGCGGTGCGCTACGAAACCGTCGTGCACGCTCTCGACGGAACCGACTATGACGTGATCGTCGCCAAGACTGCGCTGGTGGGCGAAGACGGTATCGTGACCGGTCTCGCCTCGGTGGTCACCGACATCTCCGAGCAAAAGCGCACTGCGGCGGTACTGGAAAAGGCACGTGTGTCGGCCGAGGCCGCGGTGCAAACCAAGTCGCGCTTCCTCGCCAACATGAGCCACGAGCTGCGCACGCCGCTCAATGGCGTGGTTGGCATGGCGTCGCTGCTCGAGAACACGGCGCTCGATGCCAAGCAACGCCGCTTCGTGCGCACACTCAAGACTTCGGCGGAGGCGCTGGTCACTCTGATAAATGACGTGCTCGATCTCTCCAAGGCCGAAGCCGGCAAACTTTCGCTGGCACAGGGTCCGTTCGAGTTGCGGCGCGAGCTCGAACAGGTGATCGGCTTGTTTGGCGCCCGCGCCTACGACAAGGGTATCGAGATCGCGGCGCATATCGCCCGCGGCGTACCCGTCACCATTCATGGCGATCCGATTCGCCTGCGCCAGGTGCTCGGTAATCTCGTCAACAACGCGGTCAAGTTCACCGAGGCTGGCGCGGTGTTGCTGGCGGTGAATGTCGTGCCCAGCGACAGCGCCGATGCCTTGCTGGAATTCTCCGTCACCGATACCGGCGTTGGTGTCGCGCCGGATGAACAGCGGCGCATCTTCGAGGCCTTCGAGCAGGCCGATGGCAGCGTGACACGCAAGTTCGGTGGCACCGGCCTGGGACTTGCAATCAGCCGCCAGTTCGTCGAGCTCATGGGTGGCAGCATGGGACTCGAAAGCGAAGTTGGACACGGCAGTAGATTCTCCTTCCGCATTTCCAGCGGTGTGCCACCCGTCGAACTACCGTCGGTCATGCCCGCCGTCGACCTGGGCGCGCTCGTGATCGGCCTGCACCCGGTCATTCGCAGCGCGGTATGCGATGTCATTTCCACGGAGTGCTCACACGTCATCAGCGTGGACTCCTCGATCGGCGCCATCGAAGCGCTGCGGGATTTCGGCCCGCGCACCCTCCGCATTCGCATCGTCATCGATTCGAACGCCGCTGCGAAAATGGAACAGGCAATCAGCGGCCTGCGCGCCGCGGCGGCTCCGCGCCACCTGGACGTGATCGCGATCATGCCGCCCGACGCCGAGGCCACGCCGCCGACCGGAGTGAATCGCAGTCTGGTGAAACCCCTCTGTACACCGGACCTCATCGCCGCAATGGCACCAGTCGATACAGCGCAGAGCACCCGTCTCCGCGCGCTGCCCATTTCGGGCTCGCGCGGTCGCGCGCTGGTGGTCGAAGACAATGCGGTAAACCAGGAGATGGCGCGTGCCATGCTCGACATGCTCGGATTCGAGGTGATCACGGCGTCCAATGGCCACGAAGGTGTACTCGCCGCCGCCGCGAACCCCGGGCTCAACCTTATCCTCATGGATTGCCAGATGCCGGTGATGGACGGACTCGCCGCGGCGCGCGCCATCCGCAGCGCCGAAGCCGCGGGTTCGCGCGTGCCCATCGTCGCGCTCACCGGCAACGCAATGCCCGGCGATCGTGAAGCCTGCGTCGCCGCCGGCATGGACGACTATCTGGCGAAACCCTTTTCGCTCACCGCGCTCAGGACAATGATCGATCGCTGGACCGGCGCGAATACGCTGGCGGGCGCCAGCACCCTTCGCAAAGTGTAAGCGGGAAGGCCTGACTACCGGTGCAGCTCGCTCAACTGGCGCGAGTGCGCCGAGATGATGCGCACCGTTGAAACGTCGGTGTCGAACACGCAGTAGAGGCCCTGCGGTTCCTGCGGCGGGTCGCCGACGAAGCTGTCGCCTGCCTTCCACATGAAGTCCGCATTCTTGGTGCGGCCGACACCACCCCACGCCCAGAAGTTGGACCCCGCGATTGCATCGCCGGCCGCGGCGCGACGCGCCAGCAGCCCGTAGACCGCCGTGTAGAACCGGTCGCGATACACCGTGGTCGCGGCCGGCCGGAATGATCCTTCGTCGCGGTTGATGCCGAATTCCTCGAGCACGATGGGCTTGCCCATTTTGTTAGCCGTGTCGATGTGCCAGTTGAGATAGTCCTGCATCTTGCTCCACGCGCCGTCGTAGGTCGCGGCCGCGTCCTTCGGGTTGAACCATTGCCAGTTCGGCGCCCACATGTGGAAAGTCAGATAGTCCACGCTCTTCGGGGCATGCGCCTTGATGTACAGATCGCGGCTGCTGGCGGTGCCCATCCAGCCTTCGTTTCCGGTACTCACGAGTTGCCTGGGTGCGAGCGTCTTGATGAGAGTCGCGGTATCGCCGATCCACTTCGAGAAGGCATCGAAATACGTGCTGTCCCCATCGACCCCGGGCCGCGGCTCGTTGGCGAGCTGCCAAGACATGATGGTGGGATCTTCGTTGTACAGCCGCCCGCTCACCGAGTTCTTGCGCGCGATGAGCTGCTTGAGCGCAAACCGAAACTCTTCCTGCGCCTTCGCGTCGCGATAGAAAGACGCCGAGGTCTTGATATAGGTGTTCCAGTCGGAGGTGACATCGGGGTCGGCCGCCGCCTGGCCCGTGGACCAGCTCACATAGGTGGCCATGCCGCCCGACCACTGCCAGAAATTGTTCACGTACAACACGGCTTTCATGTCGCGCTTCGCCATTTCCGCGAGCAGGAAATCGAGCCCCTGCCAAAGCGTCTCATCGATGTGGTCGGGACCCAGGATGACGGCCGGGGTCACGGCGCGCTTGAGCGTGCTGGCTTCGGAGATCGCCAGCACGCGAAGATTCGTCACGCCCTGGGACGCGAGCTGGTCGAGCTCCTTCGTGAGGCGCGCGCGATCGCCGGTCTTGCCCGGCGAACCCAGGTACATGCCATACCAGAGATTGGCGCCGGCGAAGTAGTAAGGCTTGCCGTCGAGCTGGAAGTGCGTGCCCTTGACGCTGACGAAGCCGCTTTG
Organism: Pseudomonadota bacterium; assembly: GCA_039930985.1. GTDB lineage: Bacteria > Pseudomonadota > Gammaproteobacteria > Steroidobacterales > Steroidobacteraceae > CADEED01. The sequence goes on along the minus strand of JBDTSV010000062.1, from coordinate 18,651 downwards.
TACCGGCATGGATTCGGCAATGATGACCGAGGCATTCGCGCCGACAACAATGACCAAGGCGGCGAGCAGACGGCGACTCAACATGTATGACCCCTCGTGGCGAAACGTCGCCAGCTGGCAAAAGATACTAGCGCGTCGCTCGCCGAAAGAGTCAATTGCGCGAGGCTTTGGCCTGGTCGCGCACGAGCTCGATGCGCGCGCGCAGCTGATCGGTCTTGGGTCCGGGAGGCTGCGCTTCTATCCAACGGGTAGCCGCATGGAGATCTTCTGTTGCCCAGCGTTGCGCCAGGTATTCGAGCGAACCATCTTCTTGCCCAACGCCAAATGCTTCGGCCAGCTGGATGGCTTCTGACAAGTCGTGCGCAGCCAACGCCGCTACGGCCGTGACCGCGCTCGCCCGGCGTTCGTCCGCGTCCAGTGTCTTCATCCAGGCGATCGCGGCAGGAGCGTCCCTGGCGATCCATTGCCGGACGACTTCGGTGCGCAGCGTGTCGCGTGCTTCGCCTGGCTCCTGGCGCGCCACCATTGCCGCTACGCGCGCCGGATCGACTTGTAGTAGTTCGGGCAATAGGAAGGTGAATGCGGTTTCGCGCTGCCCGGCATTGGTCGTGGCCAGCGCCCGCCTTATCTCCAGCACCAATCGCTGATTGTGCTCGCGCGCCTGATGGGCAATCTCTTCGCTGGTCGGCGCGCGCTCGCGCGACGGCGTGTAGATAGGCGACGGCGGTGGTGGCGGAGTCGGCTTGGGCCATGGCCGGCGCCCTTCGCTCGCACCCAGCCAATAGGCGGTGCCGACGCCCAACAGTGTGGCTGCGATCAAGGTGACGATGGAGTTCGGTTTCATGAAAAAAAAACGGGCAGCGTTTGAGCGCTGCCCGCAACTCTACTCAGGCGCGTCAATGCGCGCCTGACGGGGTATCGCAATCGGTCGTCAGATAAACCCTATAGGTGTCCCATGCCAGACGTTATACGTACCAACCACATGTGCCGGGGCGCCCGGCAGGTGAATGTTGCCATTTGCCGTGTTCCGGGCTCCGGAGGTGGCCTGCCCCGCGGACAGCGTTGCCGCGGCCGGTCACTTCCAGTCGAGCTGCCTGATCGCCGCCGCAATGTTGGTGCGCGCCTGCTGTTCGTATTTTTCATGGAAGCGGTCCAGCTGGTAGATAGCCGCGCGCTCCAGGAACCTGCGTAGCACCATGCCGCGCGCGGCGACGTAACGCCCGCGCGGTACCCACCAGTATTCACGGCGGATGGCCCGCTCGAACTGCGCATAGACCTCCGGCGATTGGCCGAGAATCGACAGGTCGATGTCGACCACCAGCGCGGTATCGCCCACAAACCCCTCGTCCAGGTGCATCGTAGCCAGCACCATCTGGCGGACGCGCTCGACCGTCTCGATCGAAGCGACGCGCAGAATGCGTGCCGCGAGTGCGGCGCTCTGTTTTTCGTTGTCGCGCCGCCAGCTGCGGTACACGGCGTCGTGGAACCACAGTGCGAGCTCCACTTCACCGGGCCGCTGCGCGAGCTCGCGCGCGGTGTCGAGCTCGCGCAGACAGGCGTCGAGATGCATCAGCGTGTGGTAGTGGCGGCCCATGCCGCTCCAGGAACGGCGCACTCGCCGATACGCGCTTTCATCGGGTGCGACGCCGACATCTATGCAGGCGTGGCTCCAGTGTTCGAAATTGACGAGCGGCGTCATGTTAGCCATACGCACCCCGTGACGTGGCCGCATCGATGAGCGCTGGTGCCAGCGCGAGCCCTGCTGACTAAATGAAGTGTGCGACTAGCTCATCAGCCCGAGCAGCAGGCTCGCGGCGAGGAAAAACAAGGTCGTAAACATGGCGGGCAGATACGAAATCGATGTCACGTCAGAAAATCCCCGCTGTTCTTTTGATCTCGCGGCCCGGCGCATCTTGCGTGCGCTTCGGGCCGCTTGTTCTCATCGTCGCAGCACCAGTGTGTGCGGCGACGCCTGGCGCCAGCAATTGGCCGGCGGTCTCGGCGCCTTCAAACCGAGACTTTTTCCCGTTTTGCCAAAAAGCGCGCCGTGCTGTCGTAAGAGGCTGATTACATACGGAGTCCGCTGAGCCCGGACCCTTGGGGCCTCAAGCCGACTTCTTCTGCTTGGCGCTTGCCTCACGCAACTTGGTCGCGCACTCCTCGCAGCAGACTTCGACTGTCTTGCCACCAATCTTCACTTTGATGGTGGATGCGGGCTCGAGCGGGTAGTCGCAGGCCGCGCAGGTTTTCTTCGCCATGGCTGAATCCTCAGGCACGCCCTCGTATCGGGGCGTGCTCAGCAGACCATTTGGCCACCTCCGGCGCTGTCGAAATCTTTAGTGATCAGGACGCCATTTCGCGCGGAATTCGGCTGGCGTGACGCCATGGTACTGCTTGAACGCGGCGGAGAAGTGGCTATGACTCGAGAACCCCACATCCAGCGCGAGGCCGGACAGATCGTCGCGCTCGGCAATCAGGTCGAGTGCACGTGCGAGGCGCAGGCGCAGGTGATAGCGGTACAGCGGCAAACCCTCCACCTGCTGGAACAACTGCGTGAGATACACCGGCGAGCCTTTGATCTCGGCCGCGATGTCGGCGAGGGTCCAGCGGCGCGACAGGTCGCCGGCGAGCAGCACCTTGACTCTATCTACCAGGCGGCGGCGCGAGTAGCTCGCACCAGCGGCGCGCGTGGTGCGGGGGCCGAGTGCGCGGGATACCAGCGTGAGCGACAGGCCTTCGGCTTCGAGCGGCTCGATGCTGCCGTTTTGCAGTGAGTGTTTGAGCAGCATCACCAGCGCCTGGGCGCGGGCGTCGATGCGCAGATCCTGCAGGTTGAATGCGAAGTCGCCGCTTTCGCAGATCAGGTTCTTGGGCGCGAGCTCGCGCAGCGTGGGCTCGGACACGCTCAGCACCAGGCTGGCGTCGCCACCCGTGACTGGATGGCTGACTTGATAACCCTGACCCTGATTGAAGAACAGCACGTGGTTGGCGTCCGCCACTGCCTGATCGCCGCCGACATGGCGCAGGTAGACGCCGCGATACGGGAACACGAAGTGCGTGTGCGAAGCGCATTCTTCCGCACTGCGATGGCGGCAGGTGCCCCGGCAGTCCACGTGCCGCACGGTCACCACGCCCGAGTCGAGCAGGCGGCTTACCGTGAATTCCTTCGCCGGCGGATCGAGTGGATTGGGTCGGTCGGCCATGCGGGCACACTATGAACCGTGCCCGCACGCGTCAATATGAAGCCTTCTTGCGCCGACGTAAGGCCGTCTAGCCTATTCGAAGCGCGCGGTGCGGATGCCGTCCGTGCTGTCCGAATGGTCCGTGTCCCACACCGCAACCGCATTGCCGTCCGTATCCACCGCGACCTGCGCCGCACCAGCGTCACCCTGCGACTCGTCCTGGAGATCGCCTTCCTTGTCGATGACCTCGGGTGCTCCCCAGTTGTTGTTCACCGGGTTGTATTCGTTGGCGTAGACGTTGGTGGGGAACGGTACGTTCTCATCGCCCACACCGCCGGGCAACGTCCACAGCGCCACCACGTGTCCGGCGGCATTGCCACCGAGCGTGATGATAGTGTCCGCGATCACGCTGCCCACGTGAACGTAGTCGCCGATGTTCTGCTGCGTGCCCCAGCCCGTGCCGGGCACATAGCGGTTGGCGACGTAGTGCCCTTCGTCGTTGTCGTTTTGCACCCAGACCGCGGTGATTTTGCCACTGCCGTCGATGACCGCGCGCGCGTCGTAGGCGTTGCTGACGATTCCGGTGTTGCCGGTTTCGATCGCGGCCGCCGTTCCCCAGGCGTTGCCCGTCGCGCGGTTGAACATGATGTGCAGGTGCGTGCCGTCGTACTGCGTCCACACCGCAGAAGCGTTGCCGGCGGTGTCGATGACCACGCTCTTGCCGTAGAAGATACCGCCCGAGTCGTCGTTCTCGATCGGCCCCGGAGCACTCCAGGTGTTGCTGGCCATGTCGTAACGACTGGCCCACAGGTCATAGCGAAAGACGGGGAGGACGTCGGGCGCGCTCTTCCAGATCGCCATCGCCTGCCCGGCGGCGTTCATTGCCACTTCCGGGGCGAGCGCGAGCGTCAAGAGCGGGCTCACGACGGCGCCGGTACCGTCGGACGGATTCACCCAGCCACTACCGGGTGTGTACCGGTTGTACCAGATGATGCCTGTGGCCTCCCACACCACCAGCACATTGTTAGCCGCATCCAGGCTCACACGAATGTCAGTAGCGCCGCTGGCCATATCCGGGTGCTTCTGCCACACAAACTCGGGTGCGCTCCAGCCTCCGGCCACCGTGTAGAAGCTCGCCATCACGTTGAATCCCACGCTCGTCGGTCCCTGGCGCCACACCGCCACGGCGTTGCCATTGGCGGCCACCGCGAGTGCGGGATCACGGCGCAGTTCGGGCGTCGGTGGGGACGGAAACGGTGGTGGATCGGGGAAATAGAGCGGCAGCGGCGCCGGCGTGCTCCATGCACCGCCCACCGTCCTGCGGCTCCAGATGATGTTTTCACCCTGCGCGCCGACGTTGTCGGCGCGCCAGATCGCCATGGCGTTGCCGGCCGCGTCGAAGCCAATGCGCGGCGAATCGAGCTGATTCACATCCTGGGGATCGGTATCGACCAGGATCGAGGAGGCGGGACCCCAGTTGCGCACCGACGCCGAGCTATCTATGCAGGTGACGGCAATGTTGGTCACGCTGGCGGCGGGAATGTCACCGGTGCCGTTGGCGATCGTGCAGGTCTGCCCCGCGGGCTGGGTCAACACCAACACCAGGTATTCGGCATTGTTGACGAAGGCCAGTGGAAACGTGAAAGCCCCGTTCGCGCTCAACGTGAGATTGCCGGAGACGAAGTCCGAGCCCGCGCGCAGCACCACGCTCTTGCCGGCGCCGAGCCCGGATAGCGTGCCGCCGAGCGTGTAGCTGTTGGTGGTGCAGGTGACCGTCACGTTGCTGATGTTGGCAACGGTCACCGTCCCGGTTCCGTTCGTCACCGTGCAGGTCTGCGACGTCGGCGGCACGGCGACCGTCACGTTGTAGGTCGCGCCATTGACCATCTGCGTCGCGAATGTGAAGTTGCCCGCGGCCGCAACACTGAGAGTCGTGCCATTGGAATTCTGCAGCGTGAGCGCGCCGGTGCTACCGACCACCGCTCCGCCGATCGAATAGGTTGCCGCTGGCGGCGGCGGCTGGTCGCCAAGCGGCTGCGGTTGGCCGTCCTTCTTGCAGGCGGCGAGCCCCAAGGAAAGCACGATCACTGCAAGCAGATTCACCAGGCGTCGATTCGACATATGCGCTCCGCGTCAACGGGGCGCGGAACTGCCACGACCCTGTATTCCTAAAGACGGAATCCCGGGGCGGCGAAGCTCACTGAAAAGGGGACAGATCTATTTTCGGCGGCCGAAAATAGATCTGTCCCCTTTTCACCCTTTTCAGCGCCAGGGAGCGGTGTAAGTGTCGTTCATCGCAGCTCGCTCGCGGTCAGGTTCATGGTGTGCATCAGATAGGCGCGCGCCTTGGTCCAGTCGCGCTTCACGGTGGCCGGCGACACCTCGAGAAAGGCGGCGATCTCCTCGATCTCGAGACCGCCGAAGTAACGCATTTCCACCACGCGATGCGCGCGTTCGTCGACGCGCTCCAGCGATTCGAGCGCATCGCCCAGTGACTCGAGCTGCGGCTCGGAAAAACTTTGTTCGGCCACGCCGGTGTTCAGCGTCAACAAGCGCTGACCACCGCCGCGCCTCTGTGCGTTACGCGATCGAACATAGTCGATGATCACACTGCGCATGACGCGCGAGGCATACGCGAGGAATGCCGCGCGATCGGTACCAGGCAATGACTCTTGCTGCGACAGGCGCAGGTACACCTCGTGTACCAGTCCCGGGCCGTCGAGCATGGTGAGCTGGGCCTGGCCGGACAGATGTCGGCGGGCCAGCCGGTCGAGCTCCGCGTACACGCGGGTGAAGAAACGCTCGCGCGCCGCTTCATCCCCGTGCCGGGCCTGATCGAGCAGTTCGGTGATCTCTCCCATGTGCGCAATCTAATCTACTGGGTCCCGGCGCGTCGCCATCGCCGCAATGGCCGCGCCAGCTGCTATCTGCGACGAACTTCCGCCGGTACCATGACCAGCACTTTCAGCTCCAGGAGTCGTTATGTGCCGTGTGCTGACGCTCGCCGCCGTCGGCCTCGCGCAGGTCGCCGGCGCCGAAGAAAAATTCCCGATCAGGCTTCCCGCGCCGGGCGGCGAAGTCATCCTGCGCGACACGGACGCGAAGAAATCGCATGACGAGTGGCACTACGCCACGGTGCGGCGCGTCGGCGACATGCTCTATGTCTCCGGCGTCATCGTGAATCGCCGCGCCGGCGAAGGAAACGACGTCGCCGCGTTCAAGGTGCAGGCGCGCCGCGCGCTCGAACAGCAGCGCAAGAATCTCGAAGCGGGCGGCTCCGATTTCCAACACGTGGTCATGATCAACAGCTTTCATGTGTGGCAGGGGCCTAACTTCGCCGGCACTCGCGATGAGCAGTTCTGGGCTTTCCAGGACGTGATCGGCGAGTTCATGAAGCCGCCCTATCCCGCCTGGACCGCCGTGGGAACCACCGGCCTCCTGTCCGACGGTGGCATCATCGAGATTCAGCTCATCGCCAAGGTCAGATAGCGGCTAGCGCCCGGTAGCGGCGCACTCCGACAGATTTGACCCTGCGGGCTGGGGCAATTTTCGTGGCCATTACACGTCCACTAGCCACCGACGCCCGCGGCACTGGCGGGCTGCCCATCCTGTTCGCGCATTCCTTCGCCGGCGACCTGTCGCACTGGAGCGCAACGCTCGAACACCTGAAGCCGCAGAACCTGGCGGTGGCATTCGACTTCAGCGGCCATGGGAGTTCGCCCGTATCGCTCGGACGCTATTCCTATGAGGTGCTGGTGAATGACATCGCCGCGGTAGTCGCGGCCCAGCAACTGGAAATCTTCATTTTGGTGGGGCACAGCATGGGCGCCGCCGTCGCGATCGAATACGCCGCCGACAATCCACAGCGTGTGAAGGCGCTGGTCCTCGTCGATCCACCGCCTGCGCCCGGCGCGATCCCGCCCAAGCAACTAAATCAGATGCATGATGCGCTCGACAAGGATCCTTATGGCTTTATCGAGCAATACTGGAAGCAGCAGATGTTCATCGACTCGCGCGACGCGGTTAAGCAGCGTCTGCTGGCGAATTTGCGCAAGCTGCCTCGCAACGCCGCGATCGAGCTCACCAAGGAAGCGTTCGCGGTCGACTCCTCCATCGCATTGCGCCGCTATCGTGGCCCCAAGTCCGCCATCGTCACGCCGCGCAATGACGCACCGCTGAGCCTGCACAAGGCGGTACCCGGTGTTTCGCATGTCGTCGTCAAGGGCACCGGGCACTGGATTCATCTCGACAAGCCCGAAGAGTTCAACAAGACCTTGGACGGGCTCCTCAAGCAAGTGACATTAGTGCTATAGGTAGACCTCGGAGGGGGACTACCGTTTGAACGAACAACAGCGCCCGACGCGCGCACGCTTTGTCGTCATCACTTTCATGGTGACGCTCGCCATGGTCACGTATCTGGATCGCGCCTGCATCGGCGCGATGAAACAGCAGATCGCGGGCGACTTCCGGCTCGATGACGCGGAGATGGGCTGGGTCTTCACCGCGTTCATCCTGGCGTACGCCATTTTCGAAATACCCACTGCGCGCTGGGCCGATCGCCACGGCGCGGGCTCCGTGCTCACGCGCATCGTCACCTGGTGGTCGGTGTTCACGCTGCTGACCGCCGGCGCGTTCAACTACGTGTCGCTGCTCGTCACCCGCTTCCTGTTCGGCGCGGGCGAAGCTGGCGCGTTTCCCTGCGTGGCGCGCGTGCTGTCGCGCTGGGTGCCACTGCGCGAGCGCGGCACGGCCAAGGGAATTTTCTTTTCCGGGGCGTACGCCTCGGCGGCGCTCACCACATTCACCGTGAGCGCACTGCTGCCGTTCATGAGCTGGCGCACGATCCTCATCGTATTTGGCGGCGTCGGCTTCATCTGGGTGATGGCGTGGAAGCGCTGGTTCCGCGACGAGCCCACCGACCACCCGGCCGCCAACGAAGCCGAGCGCGCGTTGATCATCGCGGACCGGACGCCAGTCCTGCCGCATCCGTCCGGCTGGGCCTACTGGCGCCGGATTCTGCAACAACGCAACGTGGTGCTGCTCTGCCTGTCGTACATGCCTAACTGCGCCACGTTCTACTTCTGCATCACTTGGCTGCCTAGCTACCTGCGCGAGCACCATGGCTTCGAAAGCACGCAGCTCGGCGCGCTCGCGGCGCTGCCGCTGGCGCTCAGCATCGCCACCCAGTTTCTCGGCGGCTTCTGGTCGGACAAAATCGCGCTGCGTTTCGGGCTGCGCGCCGGCCGCCGCGCGCCCGGCATCGCAGGCTACGGCGTGGCCGCGCTGTTCGTGATTGGCGCGACGCTGACGGCCGATCCAAAAACCGCCGCCGTGTTGTTCGCTCTCACTGTCGCCACCTGCATGCTGACCACGGCCGCGTCGTGGAGCACCTGTGTAGACATCGGCCGCGAACATTCCGCCACCGTCAGCGCCACCATGAACACCTCCGGGCAAATCGCCGCAATCGTGATGCCACCCGTGGTGGGCTATTCGCTCAAGTGGTTCGGCAACTGGAACGTGCCGTTCTACTTATTGGCGGGCCTGTTCGTCATGGGCGCGCTGTGCTGGGTATTCATCGATCCGAAGCAGCCGGTTTTCGAGGCGCAGCCGGCTTGAAGCCTTCCCATTCGGCGGGAAGATTCGTCTCGCCGAGCAGCTCGTTGACGAGCGGCACGAAGACGTTCTCGGCGCGCACGCTGTTCGACATCAACAACACGCAGTCGCGCGTACCCTCGATGCACAGCGCGTAGTTGGCCGTGCCTTCGTCGTGCCCTTCCTTGAAGAAGGCGTGACCACGCGGCGTTTCGAACACACCCCAACCGAGCCCGTAGCCAAGCCCGATGGCTTTCCAGCGGTCGGTCTTTTCGGGAAGCAAAGTGGGAAATTGCCGCTCGCTGTCGATTGCCACCTGGCGACGGATCATCTCGGCTTTGGCGTTCTTGCTCAGGCCTTCACCGCGCACGACCGCGGCGAGGAATTTCGCCCAGTCCTCGAGCGTGGTATCCAGCGAGCCCGCAACTCCCACCTCGTCCCAGTGGCGATGCGGCTCGAGCTTGTGGTCTTGCGTGTAGGTCTCGGCGACATTGGTGGCGAAGTCTTCGCGCCAGGTCAGGGCGCTGCGCTTCATGCCGAATCGATCGAATATCCGGCGCTGCATCTGCGCGCCGACGTCGAGCTTCAACCCCTGCTCGAGCACGAATTGGGCCAACAGCAGCCCTTCACCCGAATAGCCGTAGCGCTCGCCGGGGGCGTGGTGAAAGCGCAACTTGCGGTCTTCCTCCACGAAGCGAAAGTTCGCGAAGCCCGTCGTATGGCTCAGCAGGATTCGCATGGTCAGTTGCTGCCAGCGCGCGTCGCCGGCGAGATCCCGGTAACGCGGGTATTCCGGCAGCGGCTTTGGTAGATAGGCAGCGACCGGCTTGTCGAGGTCGATCTTTCCTTCATCGACGAGCTGCATCACCAGGTAGGCGAACGTCGCCTTGGTGAGCGAGGCACCGTACATCACCGTGTCCGCGTCGAGCGGCAGCTTCTGCTCCACGTTGCGCAGTCCGTACGTCTTGGTGAAGGTCACGCGACCATCGCGGATGAGAGCCACGCCGAGGCCCGCCACCTGCTCGGCCTTCATGAGTTCGATGACTTTCGCTTCGATGGATGACAGTTCGCTGCTGGCGCCCTGCGCCAGCAGCGAACTCAGCGCCAGAAAGATCGGGACGATTGCACGCATGTTCTGCCTCACTCGAGCTTCTTCCCCGCGAACTCTCCGTCACCCCAGGCGGTGAAGCCCGTGATCTTGCCGGCCGCATCGCGCTCGAAAAATACCCAGACGTTCATGACCTTGGCGAGAAAGATGTTGTCGCTCTCGGGCACCATCTCGCTGACCGGGCCGCCGCCGCGCACCATCAACTTGGCGTCGTCACGGTACATCTCGACCACCGGACCCTTCTCGATCTGGTAATGCCCGAGGTAGCTGTCGATGGTGTTCGCGTCGAGCTTCCAGTGGTTGTCAGGCCGGCGCACCTGCCGGCCATGCGCGCGAATGTTCGCATCTCCCGCGACGCTCAAGTCAGCCGAGTAGCGCCAGTTGGAATCGAAAGTTCCGGACACCACCCGGGTCTGCTCGACGGTCGCTGATTGTTTGAATGCCGGGATGTGCCCGTCGAGGACTACGTAGTCCCAATCGTAGAGTCGTTGCGGATTCACTTCCGCGAAGAACATTCCGTTGGCGGACGTGCCGGCAATCATCCACACGTAACGCTGCGGGTTGCGCGGATGCGGATAGATCATCTGCACGGTGGCGTCTGTGGCCTTGAATTCCTGACCGTCGATGCGGACCGAATCGGCCGACAACCTGAGCGGCAGTCTGGTGGCCAGCTTCGCCGACACGCGGTTGGCCTCGGGACCGCCGATGAGAATCAGCGAGTAACGGGCAATGTCCGCGTCATTGATCTCGCTGTCGAGGAACACGCGCGGCTTGAACTTCTGCCAGTCGGTCCAGCCGTCGATGAAGTCCCGCGCCTTCTGCCGGCAAAGCTCGACCATCCCTGAGTCCTTCGATGAAGTACCAATGACCACCGCGAACGGAGTCATCAGCAAGTCACTGGTCGATCCCGGCAGCAGCGGCGTCTTGTGAAGAGGCGCGGGTTTGTAGCCAGCCGCCACCAGTTCAAATGCGCCGTCCTTCGCGGAGACACTCCGCGCGACGCCATTCCAGACCACGCTCACGGGCTTCGCAATGTCCACCCGCGCCGCCGACGGCGTGAGCACCACGTCGAGCACGTTGTCGGTATCGAGACGGATCAGGTTTCGATCCACCACTTCCGCGTCCACGCGCATGAACGCGAGCGGGTTCGCCGACTGCCGCACGCGCGCCCACCAGGCGCCCGCATTGCGCAGCTCCGCCGAACGGATGCGGACCTTGCGCGGATTCGGCTCGCGCTGGTGCTCGAGGAACCAGGCCACGTTCATTGAGCCGTTATTGGTTGTCAGTGCTTCGTGAGACCTGCCCGGGTACTCGTGGTAACGCACGTCGTATCCCCAGCGCTGCAACAGCCGCACGCCCCAGCGCGACCAGTCCACGTTCACCGCCTGATCGATGTCACCGTGGCTCACGAGGATGGGGGTGTTGAGCAGGCTCTCCGCCATCGACCACGAGCTCTGCTTCTCCTTGAAGAACCGGTCCATGGGAGCCAGGCGCGCGAGTTCCTCCTCCGACAGTTGCGAGTGGTAGTCCCCACCGCCGTGCACCGGGGCGATCGCGGCAAACAACTCCGGATGGCGCGTGGACACATTCCACGTGCCCGCCCCGCCCATCGATTCGCCGCTGAGATAGATGCGGTCTTCATCGACGTTGAAGGTACGCCTGGCTTCGGCGATGGCGCGCAGCACATCCCGGTCGGCGAACGACATGAACTGCACGTTGCCGCGCCCATGCGGCTCCATGAAGATCGCGTCCTGGCCGTCGGCGTGTTCGGTGACGGCCGAGTGTCGGCTGTCGGCGCTCCACCAGCGAAAGTACAGCGGATTCGCCGGGTTGAAACCGTGGAGGTGCACGACCAGCGGCCACTTCTTCGCCGGATCGTACCGGCTCGGTAGATAGGCGCGCGAATATTGCGGCGTGCCGTCGGTGTCGTCGATCCAGGCCAGGCGCACGAAGCCGTCGGCCCGCACGCGCCCCACCTTCCCGGCGCGCTCCAGCATCAGCTCGTCGAACTCCATGAGCGGCGAGTGAATCTTGGGCCACGGATTTCCCGCGGCATCGGCGACCTTCATGCCCAGCCGGTCGTCGACCATTTCGGCGAGCATCTTGAGCGTGAAGCCTTCGGGCTTGCTGGCGTCGGCTTTGGCCGCTTCCGCGGCAAGCTCACGCGCTTTGGCGAGCGCGTTGCCCTTGAACCAGGCCAGATGCGTCACGTAGAGCAGGCCTTGCGGCGTGCGCGTGCTCAGGCGCGCTTCGTACGGACCGTCGCGCCAGCCTTTCGCGTCCACGAGAACCAGCTCGCCGCGCGGCGCGGACTTGGTGAACAACACTTCACCCCCTGGCTTCAGGACTTCGACTTTCACCGGATCGGCCGCCGCGCGCGCGGAACTGACGTCGGTGCGAACCGTGAACAGTTCGGGTTGTTGTTCGATGATAGACGGACCGATTTCCGCAAGGCGCGGCGGCAGTGCTCCTGCCGCAAGCAGGCGCAGGCTGAAGCCGCCGGTCGCCGGCCCCTTCACCAACACGCGGTTGTTGCCGGCGACGAGGTCGACTTCGACCTGATCCTCATCCGGAGTCCATGACCGGTTGCCGTCCCGCTTCAAGACCGGCCTGCCGTTGATCCACACGTTGATGGCATCCACGCTGCCCACGGACAACGTGGCCTTGCCGGCCTTGTCGCGCATGATGGTGGCGCGTGCAAACACCGAAGCGCCGGGCGGTCCCGAGGTCGGGTCGAAACCGACGAAGTCGCTATAGGTCTTCAGTGGCTTCCAGGTAACCGCCGCGTTGATGTCCGCGTTGGCCTCACCACCCTGGGCATCGAGGCAATCGACGAACATGTTGCACTTGAGTCCACCGGAAATGTCCCACTGCCGGATGAAATCCGTGGCTCCGCGCGTCCAGGGCTGACGCATTTCGTCCTTGAGTTCGGCCGAGTTCGCAAAACCGCACAGCAAAACGGCGGCGATCGAACCCGCGAGTCGGTGAGCTCTGGTCAATGGATTCCCCTTTTGGCCGCACTATGCCAGTGCTTGAGACCTGCAAAGCGGCAAATCGGTTGCATCGCGATGCCCCGGCACTTTTTCACAACTCGCCAACTTTTCGCCGGGCGAGCTGAACGCAAACCTCCACTCGCGGCAGAAGCTTTGTGCCGGCCAATATCAGGGAGGATTCATGCGACTGTTCACCGCGTCGAAATTGAGGATGCTTGCTGCCACGCAGCTGCTGCTGTTGGTCCCGGCATTGGCGCCGGCTGCCGACTGCCCGGCGCGCGCGGACCACCGGATCGCCAAGGGACAGTGGTACCTGCATTGGGAAAACGACCTGTTCACCCGCATCGCCTCGGATGAGTACTTTACCAACGGAGTACGCGTGGGCTACGCCTGGAGTCCCGGCTGCGAACGTGATTGGGTGAAGAAGCCGGCGGAGTGGCTCGAGCGCAGCGCTCTCGGGCGCAAGCTCCAGTTGGGCAATCCGGCGCAGTACACGCGCTCTTCGACGTTCGCGATCGGCCAGAGCATCTATACGCCCTCCGACATCACGCGCGCCGACTATCTACCGCTCGACCACCCGTACGGCGGCTATTTGTATGGCGTCCTGCGCTACGACTACACCACCCCGCGGCACGCCGAGCTCGCCGACACGCCGTGGTTCTCGCAGGTGCAGAAGTCGTTCGAGCTGCAGGCAGGCATCGTCGGTCCGGCCGCCGGCGGCGCCGAGGTGCAGAAGTGGGTGCACGAAATTCTCGATGACAAGGATCCGAAGGGTTGGCAATACCAGCTGCACAACGAGCCCGGTCTGGTCGCGCTGTTCCAGTGGCAGAAGCGCTACTCGCGCGCCTCACGTAAGTTCGACGTGATCCCCTCGTTCAGCGCCGCGCTCGGCAATGTGCAAACCTACGCCGCCGCCGGCGTCACCATGCGCTTTGGCCGGAACATCGCCGGCTTTCCGTCGCGACCGGTCGAAGCCGCGCGCGTCGCGGCCGGCGAGCTGCAGGACGATCACAGTACCTGCTACGGAATCCGCTTCTTCTCCGAGTGCTACATCTTCGTCGGCGGGGAAGCCCGCTACATGGCGCACAACATCTTTCTCGACGGCAATACCTTCCGCGACAGCGCGCACGTGGACAGGAAGCCCATGGTGTATGACATCGTCGCGGGTTTGCGGCTGCGCATCCCGAGCTGGGGCCTCACCTTCAGCTACATCGGTGTCCGCCGCACCAGTGAATTCGAGCCGGTGCCGCCGACCTCACGTCACCGCGATGGCCGGCATGAATATGGAGTAGCCAGCTTCAGCTGGGACACGCACTTCTGAGGTGCGCGCGGCGCACTCGCTACCAGCCGCCGCCGCCACCGCCACCCCCGCCGCCGCCCGACGAGCCGCCGCCGCCGCCACCCGAGCTCGAACCCGGCGCTTGCGACGAGGAGGAAATGGCGCTGCTCAGCGAAGCTCCCACGTCGCGCGAGAAACCGGTGAGGTCGCGGCTGTTCCAGCCCGGCCCCGAATACCACGCCGGCGAATAGTTCGGTGCCTGGACGTTGAGTACATTGGCAAAACGCTCGGCCCAGCGCTGCTCCACGCCCAACGCCAACGCCGCTGGTAGATAGGACTCGAAGAGCTGCGGCGTGAGCGGTGGCGGCGGCGCCTTCAGGTGCTTGAGTTCCTCGCCCTCGGCGACCTCCATGTACATCTTGAAGCCGCGAATGTGGTCCATGAGCGCCTGCCCCGCCACTGTCGGTGCCTTGAGCAGCTTGCCGAAGATGCCGTTGGTGACCAGCATGAGGATCAGCAGGGCGATGGTGAACCAGCCGGCGATTGTGGTGAGATGCCACTGCGGCCACACGTCCGTCCTGCCTGGCAGGAGTACGGCCGGCAATGCCAGCACTAGGCTCATCACGATGCCGAGCAGGTGCCAGCCGCCGTTGATCGTGAAGAAGCCATGGGAATAGCCCTGCTCGATCGAGGACTCGTGAAGACCGCGCACCTCGCGCACGCGCGCGTGGTGCTCCTGCTTCAGTGTCAGGGTATCGCCATCGTTGAACAGAATCTTCAGCAGTGCGCTCTCGTCGGCGGACAGTGGTTTGCTGCTGGGCGTGGGCTCGCGGGCAATCGTGAACGTCTTCGAGATTCCGATGATTCCCGTGTCCTCCTCGATTCGGGCATAGCCTTTGACCGCGAGGCTCAGCACTCCCGCCGCGAAACACTTGTCGTCGTAGCTCATCTCCAGCAGATAGCGCATCGACGCGGGTGACTGGGACTTGGGGGCTTCGTACTCCGGAATCACGACGCGTCCCGGTGGATCGCGACCCACCTTGTTCCAGATCTTGTAGTAGTAGAGCAGCAGCAGCGCGAAACCCATGACGGCGTACAGCGCCGGGGAGCCGTTCTTCGCAAGCGCATGACCTAACATCTTCTCCGCCGGCGACCAGCCGTAGCCGTAAGGCACGCCCGGATCGCTTGCGAAGTTGTAGCCCGGACTCGCCGTGGCCCCGGGCGCCATCGACGTTGTCGATTCCGCCGCCGGCGTGATGAAGCCCTTCGGCCACATCGCGACGATGGTGAGCCCTTCGCGCGCGCCGAGCGCGCGCGTGGTGGTGAAAAGCGGCGCGCCATCGTTCATGGTCGCGGTGTAGTCATGACCCTTGGCACCCTGCGCGCCGGTGTAGGCCTCGAGTCTGATGTCACTGGCGGGAATGTCCGTGGGCAGCTGCACGCGCGCGGTCGCGCGATCGATGGTGAAATCCCAGCCATTGCCGGTGACGTTCCAGTACAGCTCATCGTGATCGGCGAAGAAGCCCATCTGCCGATCGGTGTGGAAGGTGAGCTCGTAGGTGTGTTCGCCGTGCGCCACCATCACGTTCGGGCTGCCGAGGTACACGCGTACTCCATTGCCGCGATTTTCGGTGTGCCACGGCTCTTCCAGGCCGTCGCGCCTGGCGGACTCGAACGCGAAACCCACCACGATCTGCCGGCCGTCATTGGCTGAATAGGTCGTCGGGAAGTCGCGGTAGATTCCGCGACGGATTTTCTCGCCCTCGGCGCGCACGCGGATCGTTTCGTGCACCGTGAGCGAGCCATCGAACGCCACGGTGACGGTTTCGTCGAAGGAGAGGATGCGTTCCTCGCCGAACGCCGCCGGTGCGCAAGCCGCCATGATCAGCGCGAAAAGCGTGGCCTTGAACAAAGCCTGCGGCGAGTTCTTCACAGCGCCACCGCCGGCGTCTTGGCCGCGGTCGGATCTTCCAGATCGAAAAACTCCGCCGGCTTGAAACCGAAGTTGTTGGCGATCAGCAGGTCCGGAAAGCGCTGGATGCGGTTGTTGAACAGGTTTACCGCACCGTTGTAATAGCGCCGCGCGAACTGCAGCTGGTTTTCCGTGTCGACCAGCTTGTTGTGCAGGTCGCGGAAGTTTTCACTGGCTTTCAGGTCCGGGTATGCCTCGGCAAGTGCCACCAGTCTGGTGACGCCGCTGGCGACCGTCTTTTCAACCTCGCCGCGAACGGCCGGGGATGCGGCACTGGCCTGGCCGCGCAGCTCGGTGATGTTGGCGAGCACGGCGCGTTCATAACCCGCGTATCCCTTGACCATCTCGACCAGGCGCGGGATGAGGTCGTGGCGGCGCAGTAGCTGGATGTCGACGTCACTCCAGGCTTGCGCGACGCGGTTCCGATCGCGGATCAGCAGGTTGAAGGAAACCGCGGCCCAGACGAGCAGCGCGACGACGACACCCAGGACGATGATGGACATCGCCGCATGCTAATGCCCACGCGCGCGCGGCGCCACGAGTCAGACGAACGCTTCGGTTTTCGACGTCGGCTCGATGGCGTACGGCTCATAGCCCCGGGCGTAACGCAAAGGCTGGCCCGACAGATCCTGCTGCGCGTCGGAGTGCTTCGTGAGGCTGACGCGGTTCTCGATGCGGAAGGTGAGCCCATCCTTGTTGAGCGACAGCGATTTCACGCCCGAGAACGGCAGCGGGATCCGCTTGGCGCGGCAGAAACTGATGATGGCCGCGGTGATTTTCGGAAAGTCGAAGCGATGCCACTCGATGATGCGGTTCTCGGCGTTGCGCAGCGCCACGTCGATGCCGTCGCCGCGCTTGCTGCCTCTTACGATCTTCGCCTGCAGCACCTCGCCGTGCGTCAGCAGGCAATCGCCCTTGCGATCGAAATGCACCAGCGCCTCGAGCACGGTGTCGAGCGGCAGAACCAGGTTCCTGGTTTCGCTTATGGTGACTGCTGACATGGACCGATCGTACGCGCACCCGGGAAAACACCTAGTGCTGGTCCACAATAATCGCGCTGTTAAGTACGCGTGGTTTCGCAGCCGTGAGTGGCGTCACGCGGCATTTGACCTAACAACCGCCAGGCGGAAGGCGGTGGTTGCGGCGTGCGCGCTGCCGGCCTCCGTGATGCTTGAGTCACACTCTCTAAGGTGAACTCGTAGGGAGCGCACAGTATCCGCGCCTAACAATTGCGGCTGGAGAACCCGCGGGGCTAGCGTGTGCGCCATGAAGACACCAACTGTTCGCCGCCTCATCGCGTTGCTCGGTTATGTTTCATTGCTCGGCGCGCTTCCAGCGCTCGCGCAGGTCGGCCCGATCCAGCCGGTGCTGGTGCTGCCCGACGGCAAGCTCGAAGTTACCCACGACCGGCCGAGTTTCGCGGAAGACTATTCCATTTCCGTCGACGTGTACGTGACCGCCAACGGCAGCGTCAGCAGCGCGGTAGTTAGCACGAGCAGCGGCAACGTGGCCGCGGACGGCGTCGCCGCCAGCTATATGCGCGAGCGCAAGTTCCTGCCGGCGCTCGATGCCGGCAGCAAGCCGGTCGACAGCGTGGTCAAGGTCAACGTGAACATGTTCAAGCGCGGCGCCAAGAAGGTGGTGCGCGTGACGCTCAAGCCGCCGCCGGTCGATGGCGAGACGCTGCGCGTCCGCAAACTCATGTGCGCGGACTTCCTCTGGGAAGTCAACCGCATCAAGAGCGAAGCCGGCATCAAGGACTTCAGCATGGAAGTAATGCCGTTCATGTCCGCGCACATGTATGTCGCGCAGAAGAACCTGCCGAGCGAGCTCGAAGAGAAATTCTGGGATCAGTGGCCGAGCACGCTCAAGAAGGTGATCGCCCGCTGCGAGAAAGACGAGCTGAAGTTCTACTTCACCGAAGTGCTCGTGCCGGCGCTCGACGGCACCATGCCGACACAGGAAACCACGACGGCCTCCGCCGCGCAGTAACCCGGTCAGCTTCGCGAAGCGCGCGGGGCTATTTGCCCTTGCCGCCCTTCAGCACGAACGTCACCTTCAGAGTGACGCGATATTCGGTGATCTTGCCCTTGGACACTTCGACACTGTGATCCTTCACCCAGGCGCCGGCGATGCCGCTGATGGTTTCGGAGGCGCGCGCGACGCCCTGCTCGATGGCGTCCTCGAAGCTCTTGGTGCTGGTGGCGATGATCTCGATGACTTTGGCGACTGACATGTGAATCTCCGTGGCGATGTGCGGGGCGGTAGTATAGGCGCCCTGCTTCGACACAAGACCGGAGAACTCTTGGCGCTCGGAGCCACCGTCTACACTTTCGATATCGAGCTGGCGGACGCCGATCGCGCCGTCTACGAATCCCTGAGCCTGCGCGTGGCGCAGCATCCCAGCGAAACTTCAGACTATCTAATGACGCGGACGCTCGCGTATTGCCTGGAATTCGCCGAGGGCATCGGGTTCTCCAAGGGCCTCGCGGATCCCGACGAACCGGCCATCTTCGTGCGCGACC
>JBDTSV010000061.1:0-4405 GCA_039930985.1 Pseudomonadota bacterium | reverse complement strand
ATCGGCCGACGTGCCCTGTTCGAAAGTTGCCGGCGCCAGCACGCGCATGAGCGGACAGGTCGGGCAATCGCGAAACACCGTGCCCTCGGTCAGCGGTGCGTTGGGCGCGAGCGCCGTTGGCGGCAGGGTCTTCAGCATGCGGCCCGCAAAGATGGCTGCTGCCAATGCGAGCACGCCGAGCGCGGTCCACATCGCGACCTGGCGCACCGAGCGCATTTGCTTGCCGTTGAGCTCGTCGAGGAACTGCTGAGCGCCAGGCGTACGCTTGTTGCGGTCGAACCGCAGTCCATGCTCGAGGGCGCGCACCTCATGCGCACGCAGTCGTTTCGACAGCGGCATCTGCATGCCCGCCTCGCGCGCCTTGTTTGCCGCCGTACGTGCGAACGGATGATCGCCCACCAGCAATTCGTAGGCGATGCTGGCCAGTGCGTAGACGTCGTCGCGCGGATCCGGCTCCGCGCCATCGTGCATCTCGGGGCTCGCATAGGGCGGCGTGAGGGCGCTGAAGTTGGCTTCCCAGTCTGCCGTAGGCTCGCCCTGGTCCTGCGGTCGACGCAGGAAACGCGCGATGCCGAAATCGATGACCTTCACTTCATTGCCGGTCGTGACGATGACATTGCCCGGCTTGAGGTCGCCGTGAACGATGTGTTTGCGATGCGCGAATTCCAGCGCAGACGCGATGCTCGCGATAATGCGCATCGCCTCGTCGCGCGGCACCTGCGTGTCGGCGCGATGCTTCGGCATGCGCAATTTGAGCGCCTTGCCGTCCAGGTATTCCATGGTCATGAAAACCGTCTGGCCGTCGCGATCGCAGTCGATCACGCGCACGATGTTCGCGTGCGTGAGAGTCTGCAGCTTGCTGGCCTCGTGGTTCATGACCGACAGCGAACTGAAGTAGTCGTCGAAGCGCACCGTCATCACTTTGACGGCCAGGTGGGGATCGCGTGCACCCGCCTCCACCTTGCGCAGGTCGATGGCCTTGTACACGTTGCTCATGCCGCCTTCGCCGATGAGCTGCACGAGCTTGAAACGTCCTAACAGAACGGAATTGACTTCGACCGGCGTGCGCCAGGTCTCGACCGGCATCGAGCCGTCGCGCAGCATCCGGGTCGCGTCCGGGTTACCGAGCAGCTGGGTCTCTTCGCCTTCGTCGTCCGAAGTATCGGAGCTCGGGAACGTCGGTTCTTTGACCCGCTTCATCCGTTGTTCGATGGCTTCGAGCGTGCCCGGCGGCAACGGCATGCGGTCGTGCTCTTCATATAG
Source organism: Pseudomonadota bacterium (assembly GCA_039930985.1). GTDB lineage: Bacteria > Pseudomonadota > Gammaproteobacteria > Steroidobacterales > Steroidobacteraceae > CADEED01. Next base: position 3,142 of record JBDTSV010000061.1, on the reverse strand, counting down.
TGCGGTCGACAGCATGTCGGCGTTGTGGCCACTACCGAGCAGCTCTTCCACCCTGGCCAGCACCTCGTCGCGGGTGGCGGCGCCGTCTCTAAGGCGCCTCAATATCCATAACCACTGTGACATGCAGACGTTCGCTCGGGCCAATACGGCGGTTTTTCTTAGGGAGATACGGAAGGGGAAAAGGAGTGTAGCCGGTGAGAATCGGCGCTTGCCGACCGAATCCGCCTGGGATTGGACAGAAGGCATGCCCAGCGGCATTTCCGCAGAGCCCATGTCTGCTTTTGTAGGTCAATGCCTACAACAACACGGTCAGCCGATGGCAGTCACCGATGCATCAATCCCAAGCCATATTTGCGCCGAGGCTGTCGGGGTCCGGGCTCTAGCGCCTTCGGCAGTGCGGTGGGAAATTCTGCGCGCTGCTGCCGTACTGATAGATCTCGCCATCCCGCGAAAACAGAAAGCTCCGCGCGTCCGGCGAAAGATAGCTGCCGACTTCCATATTCGCCGTGTTGACCTCGGGTCCCAGCTTTTCGCGCAGCGTCCAACGGCCGTGTTCGAGGCGGCTCCCGTAGAGATCGTCGTCCGCCATCAGCAGCAGGTGCTTTCCGTTCGCCGACAGTTCCGGCTCGAACTCATCGCCGGCGGTATTGATTTCGCGGCCCAGGTTCTCGACGCGCCAGACTCCGCCCACTTCTTTCGCGCGCCAGATGTCGGTGCGGCCCAGCCCGCCTTCGCGACCGGAGCCAAAATACAGCCAGCCATCCGCGGCGAGGCGCGGAAACCATTCTTGTTTGTCCGAGTTCACCGGCGCGGGCAAATGTTCCGGAGCGGCCCAGACGCCGGATCGATCGCGATGCACTCGCCAGATGTCGAGATCGCTCTTGGCCTCGCCATTCACCGACCGCGTGGAGATGAAGTAGAACGTCCCACCGTCGCGCGTGAAGAATGGATCGGCTTCAGCCGCTGCTGGCGACGCAAACGGCGGCGGCTCAGGCTCGCCGCGGCGGCCGTCGCGATCGCAGGCGCTCACCAGCAGCTTCCAGTGCTCGAACTCGGGAGTCGATCGCACGAAGTAGAGATCGCCGCTGCGTGGATCGAACATAGGATGCGATTCGTATTGGTCGGTGGACACCGGTGGTTCCGACCAACGCCGCACCGTGGATGTATTCGTGAACGCCGGCGTTGCCAGCGCCAGCGCGCCCAGCCAGAGAATTTTGTGATTGCGCATGGCACGGAATACTCGCGCGCGTACCACGCGCCGCGCAAGGGTGGCTGAAGTGGGCCATCTCGATGTGGATCGCCGAAAAATGTACAGTCGGGCTCATCATGTCCCGAGACTGGATCACCGAACTCATTGGCGCGGATTCCTTCGCGCTGCTGGCGAAGATTCTCAAGCCTTCGGAGCTGCAGTCGTTGCTGCTCGAAGTCATGCACGCGCGCGCCGCCGCGCGCGCCCGCCGACGTGCTGGCGCAATACGAGCGCGATGCGTTCTGCCGCCCGGCGGCAGCGGACCCGCGCGCCGCTCTGGCGGTCGATGCCGCGCTATTCGCTGCCGCCGAAGGCTTCGAAGCCGTCGAACTATCTCCCATTGCACCGCTCGGAACCTGCTCGACGGTCGCTTTGACCGATCAGAATCGCGTGCTCTCCGCGTTACGCTCGACCGAGGTCGCTGCCGATCCCACCAACGTGCTCGCGCTCGAGTGCGCGGTACGCCTGCGCACCAATCGGGACGAGCCAGTACATCTGGCGGCGAGCCAGCGCGTGGTTCGAGTTCAAGCCGCGCGACCCGCGCCCGGCTTCTCGCAGCACTTCCGTATCTTCGTGTTGGCAAGCGGCGGCATCGAGACCGAAGACCACGGCTTCACCGTCGAGTCTCTGGTGCGGCAGGTGCGGACCATGCTGGCCGCACTGGATAGTCTCGAGCAGCGCGGGTTCGCATTCGGCGCGCGTCGCGTCGAGGTGCTCGCGACACCCGAGCGCGAGGAGCTCGGCGATCGCGTGGCCGAAGAGTTGGGACGCATCGCCTCGCGTTCGCAGCTCGAGCACGCTTACTACTCCGGCGGCTTGCGCTACAAGCTGTGGGTCACCGCGTCCGACAGCGCCGAGCTGGCGCTGGCGGACGGCGGCACCTTTGACTGGCTCGCCAAGCTCGCGTCGAATCGCCGCGCGGTGTTCGTCGCGAGCGGCATCGGCGCGCAGCTCATACCGATTCGATTCTCGCGGAGCCCAGCCAGTTAGAGCGTCGCGAGCGCCGGTTCGCTCATGCCGCCATGACCTCGTGCTCGTAGTAAGGCATCTGCCGATCGCTGAGGATCGACTGCAATTCTTCTGGCGACTTTCCCCGCGGCGACAGCCACGCATCGAGATGCTCTGGCTTCAGATTGATGATCATGCGGTCGTGCCCGGCAGCCGCGACCTCGGCCGGTGGCTCGTCGGTGATTGCCGCGAAAGACAACAGCGGATGCCCGCCATTCGCGTCGTTCCACGTGGCGGCCAGGCACGCGATCAACATGGTGTCCGCCGGGCGAGGCACGAAATGCAGCACCTGATTCTTTCCGTCGCGCTCGACGTTCTCGAAGAACGATTCGACCATCATCACGGCGTGCGACACACCAAACAGGCCTTGCCAGTACTTGCCCAAACTATCGCGACGCGCGTTGTAGAGCCCGGGCAATTTTCGATCGATGGACTCGGGTTCGCCTGACTTGCGACAGTGATAGCGCGCGAGCCGCATGACCCGCCGGCCGTCGTCCTGCAAAACGATTGGCGCGTAGTGCATCGGAAAAATGCGCGCCTCGGCCACGTGAGGTTTGGTGGCTTTGAGTCGCTCGAGCCGCGTCATGGACTGCTCGATCTTGTTGCCGGCGATGCGTTTGCTCTCGGTCGCGGCCTTGGTCGGGCTTGAAGCAAGCGTTCGCTCGGCGTCCGCTAGCCGCTTGCGCTGCACGAAAATCTCGCGCTCGAGCTTGGTCACCTCGTTGGCACGGAACTCATGGATCATCGCCTTTATATGGCGCTCTTTTTCCGTCTTGGGGTCATCGAACCATCGCTCGACGGCCCGCGGAATGCGGATACTCGAATCCGACACTCTCGCGCCGAAGATCTCGACGAACTGATCGATGTCCATTTCCGCGCCGGTCT
>JBDTSV010000060.1:0-14336 GCA_039930985.1 Pseudomonadota bacterium | reverse complement strand
CGTACCGCAACGCCAGATTGGGATCATGCAGGCTGGCGATCACGGCGGCGCCGGCGCGCGCTAGCGTGCGCAGCCGCTCGAGAACGCCGAGCTGCTGCGCCGGGTCGAGGTGGTTGGTGGGTTCGTCGAGCAGGTAGATAGAGGGTGCCTGCACCAGCAGCCGGGCGATCGCCGCGCGGCGCTGCTCGCCGCCGGATAGCGTGCCGAGCTCACGCTGTGCGAGCGTCCCGAGGCCGACGTCGCCCAGCGCCTGGCTGACGCGCTGCGCGTCGTCGACGTCGGTGGTCTGCCAGAAACCGAGGTGCGCGAACCTGCCGAGCAACACGCTTTCAGCGAGCAATCCCTGCGGAGTCGCGTCCGGATCCTGTGGCAGAAATCCGAGGCGGGTGGCGATGTCGCGACGCGCCAGCGTGTGGATATCGCGCCCGCCGAGCAGTACCGAGCCTGCCGTGGCCGCTCTCAAACCCGCAAGCGTGCGCAGCAGCAGTGATTTGCCGGCGCCATTGCCGCCCAACAACGCGACCACTTCGCCGGCGCGAACGGCGCAGGTGAAATCATCTATCAGCACGCGACCCGGTACCGCCAGGCGCAATTGCCTGGTTTCGAGCAATGCCGCCGTCATTGGCGCATCCAGCGGATTTCGAGCGCGGTTGCCGGGCCAACACGCACCTCGTCGAGGGATTCCGGCATTTCAAACGTCTGGCTGTCGATGGCGAATCGGCCTGCCATGATCTCGGCGAGCGACTGCGGATGTCGCGGCTCGCGTTGCGGTTCGGCGTAGCCGGCGGGATACAGTGGCGCCAGCGTAGCCGGATCGTACTTGTCCGTGGCGCCGAGCGTGTGCAGTATCTCGTGGGCGATCACCACGTTGTTAGTCCGCGTCATCGAAGGGTCGGCGAATGCGTGCACCACGCCGACCAGCCCTTTTTGCATCCCCACCGAGTGCGGCACCGATTTCGTGAAGGTCGGATCGTGATACCGCACGAAAATGCGAATCTGCGGCGGCGGACGCCCGGAGGCGCGCGCGGCGCGGCGCGCATACATGCGCAGCTTCAGACTCCACCACATATCCTGCAGCAGATTGTCGTTCGCGGCCCGTTCCGGTGGTTTTTCCGCGAGAGGCGGATACAGGGTGACGCGGACCGGACGGTCGATGTCGATGCCGTAACGCTTCGCTTCGCGATTCAGGAATTGCTCGATGTCGGCGACATTGTTGTCAGAGAGCCGCGCCACATAGCCGCGCGCGACGGCGTTGTCGGCTTCGTCGATCGGAAACACGCCGATGTACAGCATCTCGTCCCAGTCCGTGGTGCTGAGGCGGTCGTACCAGTTGGACCAGACGGCGATCCCGAGAATCAGCAGCAGGATCGCGATGCGAAGTTTGCGCCACACGAAGCTGATCTTCTGCCGTCAGGGTTGCAGGCGCGTCGCCGACCACGGGCCGGCGCGAAATCCGGCGCCGGCGGTAGTTAGAGAACGGGTCCAGCGGGCGCGCTCGTGAATTCGTGAGGCGCCTTCGATCCACAATTCCACCGAATCGGCCCAGACGTAATAGCCGCCCCAGAATGGCGGGCGTGGAATGGCCGCGGTCGGAGATTCATTGATGTTGGCGAGCGTCGGCTCGGGGGCGCCAAAGCGCTGGGCCGCAGCGCGTACCGCGGCGTCGAGCTGCTCGCGCGATCGCAATGGCTGACTTTGCGCGCTAGCCCAGGCACCGATGCGTCGCTGCCAGTTGCGCGATTCGAAGTAAAGGTCGCTTTCGGCCGCTGGCGCCTTGAGCACCACGCCTTCGATGCGGATCTGCCGGTGGGAATGATCCCAGTGAAACACCAGCGCGGCGCGTGCGTTCTCCGCGAGCTCGTGTCCCTTGCGCGAATCGTAATTCGTCACGAACGACACATGGCCGAACTCCACATCGAATTCCTTGCACAACACGACGCGTGCCGACGGCTGGCCGGACGCGGTCGCGGTGGCCAGCACCATGGAATCGGGATTGGGCTGCTGGCGGGCCGCGAGCGCCGTTGCCAGCCAGGCACTCGCAAGCGCCATGGGTTCAGCGGGCAGGGGATCGGGCAGCAGGTCGTTGTAAAGCTCCATGGCCGATATGTTATCCGTGCGCGGCGAGCCTTGCAGTCAAGCTTCGCAGTCGATACAAGCTAGGTCGGAATTCGCATTACAGGGTGTTTCATGAGCTCGCTCGAAGACCTGCGCCGCAGGATCAACGAACTCGACCGTCAGATCCTCGAGCTGGTTGGCAAACGCCAGGAAACCAGCCGCGAGGTGGCGCGCGCCAAACGCGCCACCGGGCATGCCACGCGCGACTACAACCGCGAGCGCGAAGTGCTGCTCGCCGCTCGCGAGGCCGCGAAGGCGTACGGTGTTTCGCCCCAGGTCGCGGAAGACATTCTGCGCCTGCTGATCCGTTCGTCACTAACTACCCAGGAGCAGGCGAGCGTCGCCGCGCAGGGCGCGGGCAGCGGCCGTACAGCGCTGGTCATCGGCGGCGCCGGCAAGATGGGGCGCTGGTTTGCCGAGTTCCTTGCTTCGCAGGGGTTCGCCGTGGAGATTGCAGATCCGGGCGGCGCACCGCCGGGATTCGCGCATCTCGCAGACTGGCGCAGCTCGCCGCTGACCCAGGACTTCATCGTCATCGCCACGCCGCTCGGCGTCACCGACAAGATCCTGCGCGAGCTCGCAATGCGCCGCCCCAAGGGCGTGATCTTCGACGTGGGTTCGCTCAAATCACCGCTCCGTGCCGGCCTCAATGCGCTCAAGTCACACGGTTGCCGCGTGACTTCGCTGCATCCGATGTTCGGGCCCGATACGGAGTTGCTCTCTGGCCGCCACGTCATCTTCGTCGACGCCGGATCCGCGGAGGCCACCCAGGCGGCGCGCGAATTGTTCGCGTCGACCATGGTGGAGCAGGTGGTCATGTCGCTCGACGAACACGACCGGCTCATTGCCTACGTGCTCGGGCTTTCGCACGCACTCAACATTGCCTTCTTCACGGCGCTCGCGGAGAGCGGCGAGGCGGCACCCAGGCTCGCGAAGCTGTCGTCGACCACGTTCGATTCGCAGCTCGACGTGGCTTCGCGCGTGGCACAGGAGAGCCCGGAGTTGTACTACGAAATCCAGAGCCTCAACGACTATGGTTCGGAGTCGCTCGAAGCGCTGTCGCTGGCGGTGGAGCGGCTGCGCACAGCGGTCATATCGCAGGATTTCGAGGCGTTTGCCGCGCTCATGAGGCGGGGGCGCGAATACCTCGAGGACCGGCGTTCGGTTGCCGAGCGGCGTGCATGAGCGGAAGCTCGCGCGATCCGTCCGCGGGCCCGGAAAAAGAGTTGCGCGAGCGCCTGCGCATCCTCACCGAAGAGGTCGCGCGCAACGAGCTGCTGCTGCGTAAGACCCAGGATCGTGAAATCGAGCTGTTGCGCGCGCATTCGCTCGGCGAGCTCTTTGATCGCGTCGTCTTGGGTTTGCGCGACGCCTATGCGCTCGATGTCGTGACGCTGTCGCTGTTCGATCCGCAGCATGAGCTGCGGCATCTGTCGGGAAACGAAAACCTTTCGAGCGCGGTCATCGAGGAAGTGCGTTTCATCGATGCCGTGTCGCCACTGGCCCCGAAACTGGCGCAGTTCGATCGTCCCTGGCTTGGCCCCTACAACCCCGCCGATCACGAGCTGCTGGTGTCGCCGACGCTCGTCCGCGGCAGCATTGCGCTTATTCCACTGCCGCGCGACAGCCGCGCAATTGGCGTGGTCACGTTTGCCAGCCGCGATCCGCGGCGATTCACCAGCGACCTGGCCGCGGATTTCCTCGCGCATCTGGGTGTCATCGTGGCGATCAGCCTGGAGAATGCCGTGAATCGCGCGCGCCTGGTGCGCAGCGGGGTCACCGACTTCCTGACGGGCTGGCACAACCGCCGCTATTTCCACAATCGCCTGCGCGAAGAGCTGGCGCGCGCCGAGCGCACCGGCAAGCCGCTCGCCTGCCTCATGATCGACGTCGACAACTTCAAGGAGATCAACGATCGCTTCGGCCACCTGGCAGGCGACGAAGCTCTCAAGGAAGTGGCGCGGCGCGCCGAAGCCGAGATTCGCGCCGGCGACACCGGCGCGCGCTTCGGTGGCGATGAGTTCGCGATCCTGCTGGCCGGCGCGGAAATCGTCCACGCCGTAAAGCTGGCCGAACGCATTCATCAGGGTGTTGGCTCGACCCCGATCCGCGTGCACGGCGGCGCGCATGTCACGGTCACGCTATCGATAGGGCTCGCGACGGCGCGGCCGCAGCCGCGTTCGCATGACTACAAGGCGCTGGCCGAGCGGCTCATCGCCGAAGCCGATGCGGCGCTATATCGAGCCAAGAGCGGCGGGCGCAATCGCGTCGAATCTTCAACCCACGTGATCGGCTAGCGCCCTAGCTTCGCGGGCCTTCCAGGCGGCGAAGCAGTACCAGGAACATCGGTACTCCTAACAACGCCATGATGGCGCCCACCGGGAGCTGGCGCGGTGCCGCCGCCGTGCGCGCCACCAAGTCGGCTGCGGCTAACAAAGTGCCGCCAGCGAGCGCGGCGGCTGGCACCACCACGCGGTGCGCGGCCGTCCCGAAGGCGAGCCTCACCAGGTGCGGAATGACCATGCCGATGAATCCAATGGTGCCGCCCTGGATGACCGCGCCCGCCGTCAGCAGGCCGGCAAGCACCACGATGACTATCCGCCAGCGCGTGAGGTCCAGCCCCAGGCTTTGCGCGGTGGTTTCGCCGGTGGCGAGCACATCCAGTGGCCGCGCGATCATCGCGACCGCGATCGTGGCTAACAAAGCGGCGACCAGCATGATCCACGGATGCGCCGCCCAGCCAAGATCGCCGGCCAGCCAGAACATCATGCCGCGCAGTTGCCCATTGTCGGCGAGCACCAGCACGAGCGTCACGAGGGCGCCGCAGGCGCTCGCCACCACCACCCCGGTCAGCAGTACGCGTACAGTGGCGCCGCCGCGCGCCAATGCCAGGACCAGGAAAGTGGCTGACATGGCGCCCACGGCCGCGGAACACTGAACGACCCACAACGACGCACCCAGCATCAGGGCAAGCAATGCGCCAACCGATGAGCCACCGGAAACACCGAGCACGTATGAATCGGCGAGTGGATTGCGGAACAACGCCTGCAAGAGCACGCCGGCCAGTGCCAGAAGGGCGCCGATGGTGAACGCCGACAACAGGCGCGGCGCGCGAAGTTCCAGCACGACGGTGCGGGCGGGTTCTGACATGTCGCCGAGCAGTGCCGCAATCGCCGGACGCACTCCGATATCGGTGGAACCCGCGATCAGGGCCAGGCCAGCGACCACGGCTGCGAGCACGATCAGCAGGGCGAAGCGCAGGTGGGAAGGTGGACGCGAAAGCACGCGACATTGTCCGATAAAAACTCCTGCCTTGTTCGGCCGCGTGCCACCCGGTAAAACGTGCGTCATGAGCGACTGGATCGATTCGCAAGGTTATCGAGCCAATGTCGGCATCGTCCTGATGCGCGACAACGGCGAGGTGTTCCTCGGGCAACGCACCGGCGGTCGCGGCTGGCAATTCCCGCAAGGCGGGGTTCGCCAGGGGGAGATGCTCGAGCACGCGCTGTACCGTGAATTGCAGGAAGAAATCGGCCTCGAGCAACAACATGTGACGTTGGTCGGTTCGACCGCGGACTGGATCCGCTATCGTCTGCCCAAGCGTTACGTGCGTCGCGGGCGCGGTCCCACCTGCATCGGTCAAAAGCAACGCTGGTTCCTGCTTCGCCTGGCGGTGCCGGAGGCCGCCGCCGAATTCAGCTTTACGCACACCAACGAACCGGAATTCGATGGCTGGCGGTGGGCAAACTACTGGGATCCGGTCCGTGAAGTGATCTATTTCAAGCGACCCGTGTACGTGAGCATGCTGACCGAGCTTGCGTCCATAGCTTTTCCGGGCGGTCCGCCGCCATTGCCAGAATGGTGGCAGACAGAAATCGCCGCGACCGCGGAAGGCTGAGATTCAATGCCCGGCCTTCCGCCAAAGCTAGTCGTCACAACCTACGCGCCCACCCGCCGCTGGATCACCATCGTAGTCCTGGTGCTGATCGTCGCCGGTGGCGTGTATGGCATGTTCGAGTTCGGCAGATACCGTGCTGGTTACGATGTCGTCGCCGGGGTCAAGCAACGCGCAGAACTGGACAGCGAAATCGCCGGCCACGAGTCGACGATTTCCGAGCTTCGCGCCAAAGTGGCGCAGTTGGAATCTTCCACCGTAGGGCAGACCCGGGAGCGCGAAGAGGTGCAGCGCACGATCGGCGACCTGCAAGCCCAGGTGGCCCGGGCCAACCAGGAATTGGCCTTTTTCCGAGGCATAGTCACCCAAAATGCGAACTCTGCCGAGGTAAAAATCCAGCAGGCGCGTATGGTGACCACCGCCACGGCAAACAAGTTTCGCGTCCTCGTCACACTGGTCCAGCCCATGAAGCCCGATTCGGTGGTGAGCGGCGTAGTTGTCCTGTCGGTCGATGGCGAGGTTGATGGCAAGCCCGGGCGTGCGGATTTCGCGACACTCTCGGGCGGCAAACGACGTGAGATACCCTTCACCTTTCGATATCTCGAGAATATTGAAGAGGAAATCACCATGCCTCCCGGCATGAAACCCGAACAGCTTCTCGTCGAAGTCCGGTCCAACCGGCGTGGGTCCGCGCCGGTCCAACAGTCGTATGTGTGGAGTGTCGATCCGCAGTAAGCGGAGCGGGAGAGGTAATGTTCGGTCGACGTAAGCAGACATCCACTCGAATCGATACGCTTCTCGGCAAGGCCGCGATCCTCAATGGCGACCTGGAATTCGCCGGTGGATTGCATCTCGACGGGCGCGTGAACGGCAATGTTCGAAGCGCTGCCGAAGGCGGCGGAGCGCTGTCGGTGAGCGAAAGCGGCTTCATCGAAGGCAACGTCGAAGTCACCAATATCGTCATGAACGGCACGGTCAACGGCGACATGCACGCGCGTGAACGTCTTCAGCTGGGTGGCATGGCGCGCGTCAACGGCAATGTGCACTACGGTGTCATTGAAATGGCGCCAGGCGCCGTCATAACGGGGAAGCTGGTGCCCCTCAACAAGGGCCCGGCGGCTGAAACCGCAGAATCCGAGCCGGAGTCCACCTCCGAGGTTGCGGCGGCAAAATCCGGCGCGTAGTGTGCTCTCCATGACTGAAACCGCGACAGAATCACTGACATTCACCGACGCCGCTGCCCGCAAGGTCGGCGACCTGATTCGCGGCGAAGGCAATCCGAACCTCAAGCTGCGCGTATTCGTCCAGGGCGGCGGTTGCTCCGGAATGCAGTACGGTTTCGAGTTCGATGAGCAGGAACAGGACGGCGACACTTGCGTCGAGAATCTCGGCGTGAAGTTGCTCATCGATCCGATGAGCGTGCAGTATCTGACCGGCGCGGAAATCGACTATCGCGAAGGTCTCGACGGCGCGCAGTTCGTGATCCGCAATCCGAACGCGCAAACCACCTGCGGCTGCGGCTCGTCGTTCTCCGCCTGACACCAGATCTTTGACGCGGCGCGCTCCGAAGTCCGTCCCCGACGTACTCGCCGCGGTCGATCTCGGCTCCAACAGTTTTCATATGGTGGTCGCGCGCTACACGCACGGCCAGCTCGTGATCCTCGATCGCCTCCGCGAAATGGTCCGGCTCGGTGCCGGCCTCGAAGCCGATGGCCGCTTGAACAAGGACGTCGCGGCACGCGCGCTGGCATGCCTCGAGCGATTCGGACAACGTCTGCGCGACATGCGGCCCGACAGCGTGCGCGTGGTGGGCACCAACGTATTTCGCCGCGCCCGCCGCAAAGAGGCTTTTGTCGAGCGCGCGCGCGAAGCCATCGGCCATCCCATCGAGATCGTTTCCGGCATCGAAGAAGCCCGCCTCATCTATTCGGGCGTAGCGCACACCAGGTCGGCCGGCGCCGGCCGGCGCCTGGTGTGTGACATCGGCGGCGGCAGCACCGAGATCATCATCGGCGAAGGGCTCGAGCCGCTCGAACTCGAAAGCCTGCAGATCGGCTGCGTGCGGCTGAGCGAGGAATTTTTCGCCGACGGCCGCCTTTCGCAAAAGCGCATGCAGCGCGCACGCGTCGCGGCGCGCCAAGCGATCGAACCCTACCAGGCCGCGTTCCGTCGCCGTGGATTCGACGAGTCTGTCGGTAGTTCGGGCACGGTGCGCGCGATCGGCGACACGATTCGTGAACTCGATTCGACCGCGGTCGACATCGGCGCCGACGGTCTGGAACGCATCATCTATGAGCTCGGTCGTCTCGAGCACATCCGCGACCTGAAGCTCAATGCGATCACCGACGATCGCAAACTGTCGTTCGCCGGCGGCGTGGCCATCCTGTCCGAAGTGTTCGAACAGCTCGGCATCGAATCCATGCGGGTCGCGGACGGCGCGATGCGTGAAGGTTTGCTGTACGACTTGCTGGGCAGGTATACCGACGAAGACGCCCGCGAGCGCACCGTGCGCAGCATGCAGGAGCGCTATCACGTCGATCTCGCGCAGGCCGAGCGGGTCGAGGCCACGGTGGTCGATTTTCTCTCCCAGGTGGAAGAGGCCTGGCCGCTCGCAGATCCGGCGATCGAGCAGCTGCTGCGCTGGGCCGCGCGCCTGCATGAGATTGGTCTCGACGTGGCACACAGCGGCTACCACCGCCACGGCGCCTATCTACTGGCGAACGCCGACATGGCGGGATTTCCCCGCGAGGAGCAGAAGCTGCTGGCCATCATGGTGGGCAGCCATCGGCGCAAACCGGCGATCGAGGAGGCGGACGACCTGGCCGCACCCTGGGACAAGCGCGCGCCGGCGATGACTCTGTTGTTGCGCCTGGCCGTACTGCTGCATCGCGGGCGCAGCAGCGTGCTGCTGCCCGCCATCAAGTTGCAGGCGCGCGCGGACTCGCTGGAAATGCGCTTCCCGCCGGAATGGCTCGACGATCATCCGCTGACAGTTGCAGACCTGCAGCTCGAGACCGAAAACCTCAAGGCGGTCGGCTTCCGGCTGCGGACATTCACCGCGTAATAGTCGAGTCGTCAGGGGACGATGATTGGCGCGCTGCCGGCGGCATAGCGCGTCAACAATGCGGCCTGCGCATCGCGCACCGGCTCGCTGCCTCGCTCACAGCGCGCGTACCGGCCGTCGCGACCGAGCGTCCAGGACTGGTTGTTATCGGCAAGGTAGGAATCGAGATCTCGCAGGATGCGGTCGCGGTGCGTCTGTTCGCGAACCGGAAAGGCGATCTCGACGCGGCGGAAGAAATTGCGCTCCATCCAGTCGGCGCTCGCCAGGTACAGCTCGCTGGCGCCGTGGTTGCCGAAATAGAACACGCGTGAATGCTCGAGAAAGCGCCCGACGATCGAACGCACGCGTATGTTTTCGGAAACCCCAGGAACCCCCGGTCGCAGCGCGCACAACCCGCGAACTATGAGATCGATGTTCACGCCGGCACGCGAGGCTTGATAAAGCGCTTCGATGATCTTCGGGTCGACCAGCGAATTCATCTTGGCGATGATTCGCGCGCCCCGCCCGGCACGTGCGTGCTGCGCCTCACGGTCTATCTTTTCGAGCAGGTTCTCGTGCAGCCCGAACGGAGATTGCAGGAGTCTCGTGAGACGCGGCGTCTGGGTGAGACTGGTGAGCTGCAGGAACAGCTCGTGTACGTCCTGGCCGATCTGCGGATCGCAGGTGAACAGGCTGTAGTCGGTGTAGCCGCGCGCCGTGCGTGGGTGATAGTTGCCGGTGCCGATATGGCAGTAGCGGCGCAGTCCATCTAATTCCCGCCGGACCACCATCGACATCTTGGCGTGGGTCTTGAAGCCGACCACCCCATACATCACGTGCGCGCCGGCTTCCTGCAGACGGTTGGAGAGTTCGATGTTGGCTTCTTCATCGAAGCGCGCGCGCAGCTCGACGATGACCGTGACGTCTTTGCCGGAATGCGCAGCGGCGACCAGTGCCTCGACGATCGGCGATTCGTTGCCGGTGCGGTACAGGGTCTGCTTGATGGCGAGCACGCGCGGATCCGCGGCCGCACCGCGCAGGAAATCGAGCACCGGTCCAAAGCTGTGAAACGGGTGGTGCAAGAGCACATCTTTCTGGCGAATCACCGATAACAGGTCGGTGGAGCCGGCAACCCGCCGCGGCAAGCCCGGCGTGAAGATGGGATATTTCAGGTCGGGCCGCTGCACGAGGTCGTAAATGGCGTCCAGCCGGTTCAGATTGACCGGTCCGGCCACTTCATAGAAATCCACTTCGTTGAGCGTGAACTGCCGCATCAGAAACGCGTCGAGATCCGCCGGACAATCGCGCGAGACTTCGAGCCGCACTGCGGCTCCATAGCGGCGGTGGGCGAGCTCGCCTTCGAGTGCGCGGCGAAGGTCGTCGACTTCTTCGTCGTCGACGAACAGGTCGCTGTTGCGCGTCACGCGGAATTGGTAGCACCCGAGCACTTCCATTCCAGAGAAGAGCTTGGACACGAACTGCTGGACGATGCCGGTCAGCAACACAAAACGTTTGCGACCGTCTTCTTGGGGGAGCGCGACTACGCGAGGCAACGAACGTGGCGCCTGCACGATAGCCAGGCCGGTATCCCGGCCGAACGCATCCTGACCGGCGAGACGCACGATGAAGTTCAGGCTCTTGTTCTGGATTCGTGGAAACGGTCGCGCAGGGTCGAGGCCAAGCGGCGACAGCACCGGTTCGATCTCGCCCTCGAAGTACCGCTCGAGCCATCTCGCGGTAGATACGTCCCAGGTGGTGTGTGCCAGAAGCTCGATGCCTTGCTGCCCCAGCGCCGGCAGGATCACGTTGTTGAGGCAGGCGTATTGCGCGTCCACCAGGCCGCGCGTCCGGTCATGAATCGCCTGCAGCTGCTCGGTGATGGTCAAGCCGTCCGCGCCGGGCTGATTCGACCCAAGCTCGAGGCGCTGCTTGAGGCCCGCGACCCTGATCTCGAAGAACTCGTCGAGGTTGTTAGACGATATGCACAGGAATTTCAGTCGTTCGAGCAGCGGCACGCGGTCGTCGAGCGCTTGCGCCAGTACCCGCCCGTTGAATTCGAGCAGCGACAATTCGCGGTTGATGTAGTGCTCGGCGGAGCGGAGATCAGGCTGGTCCATAACGCGGAAGGCTTGTTTCGCGCTATCAGACCACAGGCCCGGCCGGATTAATGTGACAGTTGGTTAAGGCTCAGCGAGCTACCAGCGCGGGCCCGGCCGGCAGGTCGAGCATGTTCACCAGTCCGGCTGTATTCACTAAAAAGTTTTCGCGCTCGGCCGCCGGGATCGGCTCCGCATCGGGAAGGGGCACGGTCTGCGGATTTTTGTGCACACCGCGAACGCGATATTCGTAATGCAGGTGCGGGCCGGTGGCGAGGCCGGTCATGCCGACGTAGCCGATTACCTGCGCAAGCTCCACGTGTTGGCCGCGGTGCACCTGGGCAGCGAATCGCGACAAATGGCCATAGACGGTGACCACTCCGGAACCATGCTCGAGTTCGATGACGTTGCCAAAGCCACCCTGACGCCCGACGAACTTCACGCGCCCATCGCCTGCCGCGCGGACTGGCGTGCCTACCGGTGCCGCATAGTCGACGCCCTTGTGGGCACGAATGCGGTTCAGAACCGGGTGCTTTCGCGAGGGATTGAATCGCGAACTGACACGCGAGAATTGCACCGGCGCACGGATGAACGCCTTGCGAAGGCTCTTGCCGTCAGGAGAGAAATACTGACCTCGTCCCTGGGCGTCCACATAACGCACGGCTCGGTATTCGCGGCCATCATTGACGAATTTGGCGGCGAGAATGTTGCCAATCCGCAGCGGTTCGCCGTCCTGGAAAACTTCTTCGTAGACCACCGTAAAACGGTCGCCGGATTGAATGTCGAGCACGAAATCGATGTCGTATTGAAAAATCTCGGCGAGGTCGAACGCCACGCGATCGGAGAGTTGTGCGTCCGAGGCCGCCTGAAAAAGCGAGTTCTGGATCGTCGCGCTAGCGGTGCGCGTATGAACCTCGAGAGGATTTTCGAGAACGTCACTGCTGAATCCGTCGGCCTCACGAGTTACCTTGAGAGTTTCACTATCGGACAACTTGCGTTCCAGCCCGACCAGTTCGCCGCCGCGATGCGTGAAACGCAGGAGCTCTCCGGGTCTGAGTCGGTCGACCTGGCTGCGCAGCTCGGGAAGATTTCGCAAACTCGCGAGGTCACTCAGATTGAGTTCGAAGCGCCGAAACAGGCGATCCATGGTGTCGTTGCGGCTGACGACGACCTCTATGGTGGAAAAGCCCAGGCTTGCCTCTTGCGGGGCGGCCGACGGTTGAGTGGCCGGGACTTCGGGCGCGAGTACCTGGGCTTCGAGCAGGTTCGATTCGGGCTCGCGTGGCAAGGCTACGAGCGCGGCCACGATCGCCACGAGCCCGATCTGTAGCAGGCAAGCGGACCGGGTCGAGAGTCCCGGAATGGTGGACTTGATGAAGATCGGCACGATCTATACAACGTAACCCACGGATCGATAACGGGTCAATCGAGGCACATCCAGAATGTGACCGCGTTTTCAAACCCGCCCGATCTCCTAATAACAACCGGAATATCAGAAGACGAATGGACGGCGAATCGCAGAATCAGCTGGCGGAAATATTGCGGGGAACCCAAGAGGTCCTGGTCGAGAGCGAACTCGTGAAAAAGCTGGCGCGTGGCAAGCCTCTGCGCATCAAAGCGGGCTTCGATCCGACCGCGCCCGACCTGCACCTTGGGCACACGGTGCTCATCAACAAGATGCGCCAGTTCCAGACCTTTGGACACGAAGTGACATTTCTGATCGGCGATTTCACCGGAATGATCGGCGATCCGACCGGTCGAAATGCAACCCGGCCGCCGCTTACTCGTGAACAAGTCGAAGCGAACGCGAAAACCTACCAGGAACAGATTTTCAAGATTCTGGATCCCGAAAAAACGCGAGTCGATTTCAATTCGCGGTGGTTCGGCAACATGAACGCCGCGGAACTCATCGAAATTGCCGGGCGCCACACGGTTGCGAGGATGCTCGAGCGCGACGACTTTGCAAAACGGTACAAAGGCAACCAACCGATCGCCATACACGAATTCCTCTATCCGCTCGTGCAGGGCTACGATTCCGTGGCGCTCAAAAGTGACGTCGAGCTCGGCGGCACGGACCAGAAATTCAATCTGCTTGTGGGACGCCAGTTGCAGGAAAGCTATGGTCAAGAACCCCAGATCGTCATGACGCTGCCGCTGCTCGAAGGTCTCGACGGCGTGAACAAGATGTCGAAATCGCTTGGCAACTACATTGGCATCAACGAAGTGGCCGACATCCAATTCGGCAAGCTCATGTCAATTTCCGACGATCTGATGTGGCGCTATTTCGAGCTGTTGTCCTTTCGGCCGCTCGCGGAAATTGCCGCATTGCGCAAATCTGTTGCGGAAGGGCGCAATCCGCGCGACGTGAAGTTCGAACTCGGTGTGGAAATCGTCGACCGATTCCATGGCGCTGGCGCGGGGGTCCGCGCGCGTGATGCATTCGTTGCACGTTTTCAGCAGGGGCACGTCCCCGAGCAGATCGAGCGCGTTACTCTAACTACCGACGGGTCTGCGCAGCGACTCGCGAACGTGCTGAAAAACGCGGGTTTAGTCGCGAGTACCTCCGACGGCAACCGCATGATCGATCAGGGCGCGGTGCGGGTCGGTGAAAGCGCTGAAACCCTTACCAGAGTGGCTGGACGCGACCATTCGCTCGCCTCGGGGACCTTTCTTATCCAGGTCGGTAAGCACAAATACCGCTGGGTTGAGCTTCAAGCTGGCTGACCGGCACCGAGGATCGGCCTTTGGATCCAGTTTCGACGCGTGAGGGCGGCAGACGCTTGGACTTGGGCAGGAATAACTTCAATTCCTTCAAAGGTCTAGGATAAATCTGACGCCGAATGTGACATCGCGTTGACAGACCGGAATCGCTCCCTATAATGCGCCCCCTCACGCACCGACGGCCTTCGGGCTCTAAGCGGTGAGTGATAAATGTTTGAATCAAAAGTTGACGGAATTTGGCTCCGGCCTATAATTCCGCCCCCTTCTGCGGCCCTCAGCGGCCGTGGTGCTGTCTAAAAATTTGCAGGTAATTTGTGTGGGGACTCGCGTCAATGACTCCTTTGGAGACATTAACCGAGTAACCAAAAAGTCCAGCAATGGGCCTTTGGATACTCTTTGATTTGAAGTTCTGAAGATCTTTAAGTGAAGAGTTTGATCCTGGCTCAGATTGAACGCTGGCGGCGTG